>NZ_JNJY01000044.1 GCF_000701825.1 Mycoplasma collis ATCC 35278 | reverse complement strand
CCAAAAAGTGAATATAATAAATTGAAAAAAGAATTTACTAATGAATTAAATAATTCAGTAAAAGATAGTAAAAAACCTGAAAACATTAAAGAGAAGATGATTGAAGGAAAAATAAATAAAGAATTATCAAAATCTGTTTTAGAATTACAAGAATTCGTTGTAGATTCATCATTAAAAGTTAATACATATTTAAGCAATAATAAATGTTCATTAGTTTCTGGAGTTCGTTTTGAAGTTGGTGAAGGAATTGAAAAAAAAGAAACTGACTTTGTTGCAGAAGTTAATGCGCAATTAAACGAAGCTAATAAAAAATAAAAAATTATAATAAAAAATGTCAATAATATTGGCATTTTATTTTTTTAATACTTTAAATAATGAATGATAATATTTTAATTAAAATTCAAAATCTAAACTTTAAATATAAGAATGAAAGTATTTTAAATATTAGTGATTTAGAAATTGAAGAAAATAGTTGAATTTCAATTGTTGGTCCTTCGGGTTCTGGAAAAACGACTTTGCTAAATTTAATTGCTCAAATTGATAATTTTCAAAATTCATCAATTAAAATTAAAAATGATTTAAAAACAAATGATATTGGTTATATATTGCAAAATCACATTTTATATGAACAAATTAGTGTTTATCAAAATATTTTTTTAAGTGCAAAAAATTCTCCAAAATGAAAAAAAGGAAAATATTTAATATTATATGAAGAATTTATAAATAAATATTTACAAAAAGATAAAAAATTCTTAAATTTGGTTGAACAATTTAAGAAAAATATTTCAGAAAAAAAAGAAAAATTTTTAATATTAAAAATCAATCTTTATATTTTTAAAAAATTTAAATTCTCAAAAGTATTTTTTAAATTTTTAAATTCTCAAAAACTTAAAAAAATTTTTAATCAAGAAATTTTACAAATTGCTAAAAAATTAGAAATTGATCATTTATTAAATAAAAAAGCAATGTTTATTTCTGGTGGTCAAAAACAAAGAGTTGCGCTTTGTAAGGCGATTATTAAAAAAAATTCACTTATTTTACTAGATGAACCCTTTTCTGCTTTAGATGTTGAAATAAAAAATAAAACAATAGAGCTTATACAAAAAA
>NZ_JNJY01000043.1 GCF_000701825.1 Mycoplasma collis ATCC 35278 | reverse complement strand
AAACCCTTTAAATGAAAAGGGAGAAAAGTTAGAAAAATATAAAGATGGTAAATTGATAGTTGAAGCACACGTTGTATACGGTGGAATTAATTTAAATTTAAGTGAAAATTTAGATTATCTTCAAGTGTACAAATTAGAAGATTATACTTACAATTTCAAAAGTATTGATATTAATTTTTATAAACAAAAAAATAATGTTTTTTCAGAGGAAGGTATATTTTTATTTTTAACAAAAACAGAAACAGGTCTTTCTAAATTTAAAATAGTTTGAATTAAAAAAAATGAAGGAAAAATAAATGATTTTAATGATGAAACTTTTACTTCTTCAATTAATCAAACAAGTTCTACACCTTTTTGAAATCATTATTGAGGTAAACAATTAGCGATTTTCCTTAACACTAAATACAATATTTCTAAAAAAGAAGCAGAAAAACTTTCATATGAAGAAATACTTAATTATTGAAAAATTTATGTAACTTATGCACATAGAGAATATAAAACTGTTGGAGTTAGACCTTTTATTGATGAGGCAAAAGTGCAAAATTTAATTCAAAGCACTTTATTTCCTACCAATGAACAAGAGACAATTTTATTAAAAGAAAAATTAAAAAATATTGTTCAAATGCCTTATTCAGATTATATAGATACTAATATAACTTTAGAAAATTCTAAAATTATTTATAAATTTAAAAGTAAAACTAATTTTATACAAATTGAAAAAGATAGTGAAGAAATACTTGTTGATTTTGCTAACAATAATTTAAGAACTAAAATTCATTATCAAACGATATCAGATTTTTTTATTAATAACAATTATCAAATAAATTTATTCGACTATAACAATAAAAATAATTATTTCTTTAAAAATGAAATTTATGAAAATTTAGAAGTTATAAATTCTCAAATTAATTATATTTTAAACACTGATAAAGATAAAAAAGGTTATTTAACATTTAGATTTAAACTTAAAAAAAATAAAAATTTTAATTTTGTAGATGAAGAATTTAAAGTCTTTTTTAGCGATACAGAACAAGAGAGATTAGCTAGATTAAGACAAAAAAATGAATTTGACACTCTTTCGGAAGAAGAAAAACGAAAAAGAGCAGAACTAGAAAGACAAAAGCAATTATTAAAAGATTTAGAAAATGAATTAAAAAAGAAAAATTTAAGTTTAAAAGAAATTTTAGATAAA
>NZ_JNJY01000042.1 GCF_000701825.1 Mycoplasma collis ATCC 35278 | reverse complement strand
CACTTTGTGGTATTAAAATATTAGTTTTTCTTTTTACTATTTTATTATTGAGTAAATTATTTTTTTGAGTTGTTGAGCTTTTTAAATCTATATGACTAAAGCTTTGATCTAATGTACTTTTATAATCATATTTAACTTGATTTTCTTTTTTAGAAATTATTAAAGAAGTAGTTAGTATACCACTTGTTATTAAAATAGGTGTTATACGAATTAATGATTTTATTAGTTTTAATTTTTTTTTCATTTTATTATCCTTTTAATTTTTATATAATTAAATTATATCTTTTTTATCTGTATTTTTTCTTATAAATAAATAAAAAACAAAAAAATGTGCTTTTTTTATATAAAAAAACGACCTTATTTAAATTTTGTGATTTTTTTAAATTTTAAATAAAGTGGATTTTAAATAAAATTTAAAAAACACAAGTTAATATATAGCTTGTGTTTTTACGATAAAAATGTAGAATAATTATTGTTTTTTAGAAATATATTTAAAATTTTAAATTATGTTTTTTTACTAATTTTAAGATTTTTTCAATTAACTTATCATGCTCTTTTGAATTTTTTGAAATTTCTTTGTCAATTATAGTATATTCTTTGGGGAAAGGCGCAAAACCATAAATATCATCTTTTATATTTGTAGTAATCGTTTCATTATATTTTATATGACTTCTTGGTCAATTTCAAAAATATTTTATATCTATTATTTTTTTTTCATTATCTTTTTCAATAAAAATATGCCTATGTTGATGTGATGTTCTTGTTTTATAAAGAAAAATTTTATTGAATTTAAAAAAAATATTTAATTCATCTGAATTAATTCCTTGATTTTTCAAAATATCATTTTTATTCCAAAAGTTAAATATTTTACCATTTTTGAAAAAATGATCATTTTTAATAAGATTGAAAAGTATTTTTCCATTTTTTCCAAAAATTCTTTCAAATTCATCAACCGTTTTTATTATTTTTGAAATTTTACGAAAAGAATTGGCACCTTTTTCTTCATTAAATATTTTTTCATAAACTTCATCTTCGAGTGAAATAAATTTATTATTTTTTTTTTCATTTTCTAATATTGATTTATCATAACGTAGATAAAAGACAAAATTTTCATTATAACTTTTAGTAATTCAAGCACCTATTTTACTAGTTTCAATTCTACCTTTTTCATATGGATCTTTTATATTTCTAAAAAATTTTTGATTATACAATCAAGAACAA
>NZ_JNJY01000041.1 GCF_000701825.1 Mycoplasma collis ATCC 35278 | reverse complement strand
AGAAAAATGAAATGGCTATTTATGAGAAACAGTTAAATCAGTAACCGTTGTAAATAGTAATGTTGAAGTGATTGATTATAATATTAATGAATCTGGTAAATATAGGATAAGAGTTAAAAAATATTCAAACATTTTTGAAAATTCAATAAACGATGTTTTAGGTGTTACATATGTTAAAAATTAAAAAAATTTTACTTAAATTATTATCATTTTTAGGACTTTGTAGTGTTTTTAGCTTAAGTTCTTGTTCTTTGTTTCAAAAAAAGCAGCAAATTTTTAGAGATGAAGAAGATTCTTATAAAGAAGGTAGAATTGAAATTAAAAAAATAGCTTCATGAATCAGAAAAAATAATAATGATAATTTTGTTTTTTATGTTGACTATGATAAATTAATATTAGAAAATGAAAGAAAAAACAATAATTTTTTTTTACACGAAGATGAAGTTTATGAAAAAATATTTAACGAAAAAAAAGGGACTAACTCTTTTCGTAAAATTTCTAAAATAATAAGTACGGTGGAAGAATTTGAAAGAATTTTTGGACAAAATGGAAAAATAATTTTTAATCTTATTAAAGAAAAACATTTTGAAATTCAAAAAAATAATAAAATTTTTAATTTTTGAAATAAAAGTGATATTTTAAAAAATAAAAGGATGACAACAGAAGAATTAAATAATTTTTTTAAGAATAACAGTATTTTTCTTTATCAAACAAAATCATCCGAATCAAAAAGTGATCTGTTTATTGAGAAAAATGATGATGAAAAAAAAATAATAAATATAAAATATTTTTGAAATTGACCAAGAAGTCATATAAAATATAACCAATTATTTACTACAGATATAAAACCTGATATTTACGGCTTTATGCCTTTTTCTAAGGAGTATACAATAATTGATAAACACGTTTCATCAGAACAGGAACATGATGAATTGATTGAAAAAATTTTAAAATTAATTAAAAAACATAATTTAAAAGTTCAATAAATATATTTGAAAAACATTATAAATATTTAATTTTTACTTAAAAAATGATCTTATTTAAAATTTAAAAAAACCACAAAATTTAAATAAGGTCATTTTTTATACAAAAAAAGCACATTTTTTTGCTTTTTATTTATTTATAAGAAAAAATACAGATAAAAAAAATATATTTAATTATATAAAAATTAAAAGGAGAATAAAATGAAAAAAAAATTAAAACTAATAAAATCATTAATTCG
>NZ_JNJY01000040.1 GCF_000701825.1 Mycoplasma collis ATCC 35278 | reverse complement strand
TGGTCATTCTTTGTCAAATTCATTTTTAAAGTTTCATGCTAAAGCAGCTTTTAATTTTTGTCCTTTTTTTAAATAAACTTTATGTGTAGTTATATCTTCTTGATTTTCAGCTACATAGCTATCACCTTTTAATTTTATATAATTTAAAGATTCTAAAGCCCTTTCAAAATTATCAACATTTAATAATCCAGCGCCTATTTTAGAATTAATAGTATCGTTATGTGTAGCGGAACTAGATAAAGCGGAAAGGGAAATAATACTATCAAGCCCTTTATCATAAATATATGATTTTTTATTCATATAACTAGCTAAAACAGAAGCTACAACTGGCGAAGAATAACTTGTCCCTCCGTTATAATGTATTCCTGAGTATTTTTTTTCTTTTTTATCATATACATCATATTTATCAAAAATACCGGGTGGAGCAATTAATGTAACTTCTTTAGTATTGTTTAATGAACCGTATGAACTATAATCAGCTTTTTCAAAATAATTAATAGCATCACTAGCACCGACAACTACTGAATTATATGAAAGTTTGTGTTGTTGCAACATTGAAAGACTTCTATCATTTTTATCTCCATTATTTCCCGCTGAAGTTACAAATGTTACTTCATTTTCAAAATTGTTAGATAATTTATCAAAATAATCGGCATAACCATTATAATTATTGTTAATTCCAAAACCATAACTAATATTTATAACTTTTACACCATTTGAAATTAATCATTCAATTTCTTGTTCTATTCCATTTCATAAAAAAATTTTTATCCCATAAAGGTTTATATTTTTATTAACCCCATTATAACCACCCGCTATTGACGCTACATCTGTTGCATGTTCTCCAAAAACATCATTAGCAGCTAAGAATCTACTTTTATTTGTAATTAAATTTGTATTGAATAAATTTGAATTTAAACTAATTTTCCCGTTATCCAATATACCTAATTTAATTCTTTGATTACCTGATGAAAGATAATCGATTTTTTTATCAGTTAAACCTATATGATTAAAATTTTTTTTTCGTTCCCTACCAATATATGTATATTCATATCTATCGGTATCATTTTCATTCGCCAAAATTTCTTCTTTTTTAGAATTATCATTTTTACTTATTATTTTAAAATTGTAAAAATCTTTATTATTTTCAAATATTTTTTTTAAATTATTTGTTATATACTTTTCTCAATTGTTATAAAAATTTATAAAAACATAATTAGTATA
>NZ_JNJY01000039.1 GCF_000701825.1 Mycoplasma collis ATCC 35278 | reverse complement strand
TGGTCATTCTTTGTCAAATTCATTTTTAAAGTTTCATGCTAAAGCAGCTTTTAATTTTTGTCCTTTTTTTAAATAAACTTTATGTGTAGTTATATTTTCTTGATTTTCAGCTACATAACTATCACCTTTTAATTTTATATAATTTAAAGATTCTAAAGCACTTTCAAAATTATCAACATTCAATAATCCAGCGCCCATTTTAGAATTAATAGTATCGCTATGTGTAGCGGAGCTAGATAGAGCAGAAAGGGAAATAATACTATCAAGCCCTTTATCATAAATATATGATTTTTTATTCATATAACTAGCTAAAACGGAAGCAACAACTGGAGATGAAAAACTTGTACCTCCATTATAATATACTCCTGAATAGTTATTTGTTTTTTTATCATATACATTATATTTATCAAAAATACCAGGTGGAGCAATTAATGTAACTTCTTTAGCATCGTTTAATGAACCGTATGAACTATAAGCAGCTGTTTCAAAATAATTAATAGCATCACTAGCTCCTACTGTTACTGAATTATATGAAAGTTGAAGTTGTTGTAATTTTCGAAGATTTAAATCCTCTTTCCTCCCATCATTTCCAGCCGCAATCACAAATGTTACTTCATTTTCTAAGTTATTAGATAATTTATCAAAATAGTTGGCGTAACCATTATATTTATAATAATCGCCATATCCTAAACTAACATTTATAACTTTGACATTGTTTGAAATCAATCATTCTATTTCTTGTTCTATTCCGTTTCAAAAAAAGGCTCTTATTCCATAAAGATTTATATTTTTATTAACACCGTTATAACCACCGGCGACTGATGCAACATTTGTTGCATGCTCTCCAAAATTATTATTAAAGGGTAAAATTCTATTTTTATTTGTAATTAAATTTATATTAAATAAATCAGGGTCTAAACTAATTTTTCCATCATCTAATATTCCTAATTTAATTTTTTGAGTACCAGAAGAAAAATATTTAATTTTTTCTTCAGTTAAACCTACATAATTAAAATTTTTTTTTCATTCTTTCCCAGTAAATATAAATTTATATTTTTCAGATTTAATTTCATTCGCTAAAATTTTTTCTTTTTTAGAATTATCATTTTCACTTATTATTTCAAAATTATAAAAATCTTTATTATTTTCAAATATTTTTTTTAAATTATTTGTTATATACTTTTCTCAATTGTTATAAAAATTTATAAAAACATAATTAGTATA
>NZ_JNJY01000038.1 GCF_000701825.1 Mycoplasma collis ATCC 35278 | reverse complement strand
ATGGGCATTAATGTTGCAATAGCTTCACTCATTACATTAGTTTCATTATTTTTATAAACTAATTTAAGTTGTGCTTTAGTATTAGTGCTTAAATCATTATTTAAATATTTTTTAAGAGTTTAAAAGCTTTATTATTAATTTTAATAACATCAGTTATTTGTGAAAATCTTGAAATAAATTTGAACACTAGTTGATCTAGTGATTAAAAAATCTAATTTTTTATTATTTTATTTTTAAAGTTTTTAAAATAATTTTTAAAATTTTTGAATTATAGAAAAAAGTAAATTTTATCCTTTATTTGAGATAAAAGTTAAAAAATAATAAAAAAAAATAACTTCATAATAAAGTTATTTTTGCAAACATAAAATTTTTTTTATTTCCTTTATTTCGTTATCTGTTATATTTATAACACTAAAAGCAACAGCTTCTGGGCCACTATGAACAGCTATCACATTTGGTATTGAAAAAACTTCAATTTTATTTTTAGAAATTTGTTTAAATTTATCAACTATTTCATTAACTTCATTATTATTAGAATGTAATACTATTGTTTTATAAGTTGGAAACTTATTATAAATTTCATTGTAAATATTAACCAATGATTTATTGAAAATTCTTCCTTTTCCTCTTTTTTCTAAAGCTCCATTTTTTAATTCAATAATAGGAACAATTTTTAATAATTTAGCTATTGTAGCAGCAGAAGGCGAAAGTCTACCTCCTTTAACCAAATAATCATTATATTTAGGAACTAAAATTAATTCACCTTCTACATTATTTTCAAGCATTTCAAGAGCTTGATTAAATTCCATATTGTGTTCAATATTTTTTTTAAATCTTAAAATATCTAATAATGTTAATAAAGTTAATTTATTTGATTTAACAACATATACTTTTCGATTATCTTTAAAAGCTGTTTTTAAATTAGAATATTGAGATGATAATTTACTGCTAATAGGATAAATTATAATTTTGTCATATTCATTTTCAAGTTTTTCAATTAATTTAAACGCTTGTCCAAGTGGGGTTGCTGAAGTTGAAATTTTAGAATTTTTATTAATTAAATTAAAAACTTCTTCATTTTGCAAATCTATTCCATCTGCATATTCTTTATCATCGATATTTATGTATAATGGCAAAAAATATAAATCATTTTTTTTTGCATTTTCTTGTGTTAAACCAACAGATGAATCAATAACAAAAGCTATTTTCATAATGTTATTTATTATAGCAAATTTTTATTTTTTATGCTTTGAATTTTTATTTTTTTCATAAAAAAATAGTTAATAATTACTATTAATGATCCTGAGAATATTTTAAGCAATAATGATAAGAATAATTACAAGATTTATTTTGCTCACGAAAAAGATCAATCTAATGT
>NZ_JNJY01000037.1 GCF_000701825.1 Mycoplasma collis ATCC 35278 | reverse complement strand
ATGGGCATTAATGTTGCAATAGCTTCACTCATTACATTAGTTTCATTATTTTTATAAACTAATTTAAGTTGTGCTTTAGTATTAGTGCTTAAATCGTTATTATAAAAACTATCTGTAGTTCTGATTTTGAATTTAAGAGTTGCACTATTAACTGTAGATGTATAGTTTTCTGTTAAATTAACACTAGTTTCTTGAGTATTAATTTCAAGTTTTTTATCAGTTAAATCATTAAGATCTAATTTAGCTAAATCAACATTAGTATAATCAGTTAAATTAGCTAAATTATTAATTTCAGTTTCAGAACCGACAAATATTTTTTCTAATATAAGTTTATTATTAGTTCTAACTTTAGATGGTTCAATAGAAACATTAATTTTATTATCAGTATCTTTAGTTGCAAGGTTAGATAAAATGTAATTATCATCTAAGTCTTTATATAACGCTGCAAATCTTGCATTAGCATCATTAAATCTTTGATTATCAAATGTATATTTAACATTAACATTATTATTGTTAATATTTTTCTCAACATTAGTAATTTTTAAATTAGTTGGACCAATTGAAGTTTCAGATCCGGATAAAATATTATTATTGTCTGTAGAGTTAATTGGCTCAACTGCTAATGCTGGTTTATTTACAAATTCTATTTTCTTAATTTTATAGTTATGATCTACTTTAGTATCTGGAATGGTAAATTTGATTTTACCATTTTCAATTGTCCCAAATACTGTTTTTTCCATATTTGTAGTTTCATCTAAAACAGTAATTTTTAAATTATTGTTATTAGCATCGCTAGGTTGAATTATTCCATCTGGATCTGTGAAACTTAATTCTACTTTTGTAGATGTTAAATCTGAAGTATCTTTTTGAATAATAGGATTTGTGCCAAAACTTACATCTGAATTTGAATTTAGATAGAACTTAAGAGCATTATTTCCTGTTATATCACTATTATTGAAATTATCATTAATTCTAACACCGGCATCATCAAAAACACCTTCAAAAGTGTAATAACGATTTAGTTTTAAATTAGTTTGATTAGAAGCTTCAAACATAAAAATATGTTTCATTCCACTAGTTTTAATCGCATTATAATCAAATGAAATTACATTTGTAAAGATTTCATTATTTAAATCATCTTTAAATTTAAGTTTTACATTTTTATTGTAAAGATCTTTACCATAATAATCAAAACTTAATCCAAATTTAAGATCTTGATCAGAAGCAGCATTAAATTTCTTGGTTGTAACACTATCATCGTTTACAAATTTTAGTGAATTAAATTTGAATTCTTTTTTATTAACACTTTGAGTTTCTTTTATTAATATTGGTTGATTTTTCTTATTAGTATTATTTGGATAAGAGATTATATTTAAATCATTAGCAACTTTATTA
>NZ_JNJY01000036.1 GCF_000701825.1 Mycoplasma collis ATCC 35278 | reverse complement strand
TTGATATAACACACACACATTTGATACTGGTGAATTTGCAAAAAATATTTTTGATAAAGTTTGAAAAATAAATAATGAAAGTGATTTAGATTATTGAATTGATGAATTAGATGTAAAATTTACAAATTCTGAAAATTGATTTGTTCCAGGAGAAGTTTCAGTACCATATTTTCCTTATGACGAACCAGTTAATACATTTAATAATCAATATTTTGTAAACACACCTTCTATTTTAAAAAATATAAAAGCAGATTTAAGAAATAAAATAAAAGCACAATATAATAAAATAGCAAAAGCAATCAAAGAAGAACAATCAATTATTACAAAATTTAATATTGAAAATTTAAAAATTAATGTGAATTTTCATATGGTTAATAAGCAAGAACATTATTTTTTATCTAAAATTGATAAATTTAAAATTAATATTTCCTTTGATTTTAAATATGAATTTAAACATATTTCAAATGCGATTGAAAATTTTCATAATAAAATAAAAGATAAATTAAATTCAGAATTTATTGATTTAGATAGTTTTAAAACTATTGACATAAAAAATCCTTTTGAAACCGATTTATTTAGTTCTGAAAATTTAAATAATAGCAATATCAAATCTTTAATAAACACAAAAAATAATATAATTATAAATTACTTAAAAAATGAATATCAAAAACATGAATTAAGTAAATTAATTAATTTAAATTTTAAAATAACAGAAAATAATAAAGAAAAGCAATATGATATTGAATATTCTTATTATTACAAAAATCAAACTGTTCCAAAAATTTTAGGTTCAATAAAATATCAAGGGGATAACACGAAATATAAAAATCAACTAACAACAGAAGCAAAAAAAAGACTTAAATTTACTTCAGGCGTTTACATAGATAAAAGTGATAGAAATAAATATAAAATTGAAGAATTTGAAACACCAGAAGAAAAAAATAATATTTCATATTTCAATACTTTTCCAATAGTTGAGTTTGTAAGTTCAACAACTAAAAATGAAGTTTTATTTATTAATGATGAACCAGTCCCAGCTTTTGATAATGTTTTTAGACTTGAATTAAAAGATAACAAAATTGATAAAAAAAATCAATCTATTTGAAATAAATATTTGCAAGCACAAGAAAATTATTTATCAAACCGTAATACAAATAATAAAACTGCATTTGAAAATGCTAAAAAAAATTGAGATAAATTAAACACTTATAAAATAGAAGTAAAAGAATTTGATAGTGAAAATAAAAAATTTACAACAACTTATACTAAAACAATTGTAATAAATTCGCAACTGGATGAATTTATAGAAATTAAATTTTATGCTTGAGATCCAAATAAATTTCCAGAACAAAAAGAAATAATAAATGAATATTTAAAAGATAGTGATGATAAATTTATTTTAAATGATAATAATGAAAAAATACCTAATTTTAAATATAACAAATTTGTAAATCCTAAAACCGGTACAAATCCTGAAATTATTGTACTTGATTATTATAACAATGTTGAAAA
>NZ_JNJY01000035.1 GCF_000701825.1 Mycoplasma collis ATCC 35278 | reverse complement strand
GGAAAAACCGATCATGATGGTAATTTTTATGCTGAAGATGATAAAATCAGAGGACTTGATTTACAATTAGAAAAATTTGTTGAAACTAATCCTAAGAATCCTGATCAAAATAATCCAGCAAATAGCGATGTTATTTTAGATTTAACTAATGCTCCAGATAAAGTTAAAAATGTTAATTTATCTAATGAAGATGGAGATCAACCAAAACAAAATTTAATTTTCGATCTTTCTCCTAACACAAAAACAACAGAGCAATCAGAAGCAACTGATAATGATAATGCTAATAAAAATCCAACTGCTATTATTGTCGATCCTGCAACAGGTGAAATTAGAGAAATTCCTCTTGTTAAAGAAACAAATGTTCACGCTAGCGATCCAACTAAACCAATTTGAAAATTACCTTTAGATCAATTAAAACCAGGGGAAAAAGTTGATAAAGTTATTGATAAAAATGATAACGATGCAGTTTTAATATCTAATGCAAATATTCCTGATGATCAAAAATTAGAACATAAAATTCCTAAAATTAATGAACAATTATCAAAAAATAACAAAGATAATAATATTGTTATTGATGATTTACCTTCAACTGTAAAACCAGGAGAGAGTGTAATTGTTGAACTTGAAGATAAAACTAATTTAGACTCAGAAGGAAATCCAACTAAAATTTTAATTCCTGCAAAAGTTACTGAAGATAATCAAATTGTTTTAGATGCAAACGATTTACCAAGAGATGCAGAATTAGATCTAAAAAATATTTATCAAAATAAAAGCAAAAGTATTGATACCTCTCCAAATCCAAGAGCTAATGAAGCAGATAAAGGTTATAAATTAGTTGATATTCCAAATGCAGTTGATAAAGAAGATCCTACTAAGAAAACAACATTTGTACCAAAACACTTAAATAGAATTTTTGTTGTAAAACCTTTAAATGTTTTTGATAATGATAATTTCAATGATCTTAAATTAAAAATTGAATTAAACGATACTAAAAATTTACTTGATACAAATTCTAAAAAACCAATTATTACTATTGTTGATGAAAATAATACACCAATTATCTTTAAAGATGATGAAGTTAATTATGAATTTAGCAATGGTAAAAAATATCTTGTAATTAATCCAACTGAGAAAAATAAAAAATTTGCTTTAAATAAAAACTATAGTATTAGCAAAATAGAATATCCAGAAAAATCCTTTGATGATTTAAAAGATAAAACTATTGGACATAATCAATCTAATGTTATTTATGATAAAACTCTTGAAAATGCAAATGATTTATTAGAAGATTATAGCCATAAAATTAGTGTTAAAAACCTAGAGATAGTTGAATCTAATTTAGATGAAAATAAACATGTTCAAAATAAGATTAAACTTGAACTTGATACAAATTTAACTAAAGATCAATTAGAAAAAAATAATTTAGTATTAGCATATAAAAATAAATCAAATGCTAATGATGTTGTTTATAATAAAGCAAAACCTAAAATTACTATTGAAAATGGCAAAACATATGCTGAATTTGATTTAGATTTTCCACAAAC
>NZ_JNJY01000034.1 GCF_000701825.1 Mycoplasma collis ATCC 35278 | reverse complement strand
GAGTGATGGGCAAAAGTTAATGGACAACCTTAAGTGGTTGTCTTTTTTTATAACCTTAATTTTAACAAGCAAAGTAATAAATTTAATTTGCTTAAAAAATAAGGAGATAAATGAATAGAGAAAAACTTTTAAATAAAAAAATATCTATTTGAAGTAACAAAAAAATTATCAAAATAGATACTTTAACATTAATGAAATTAAAAACTTCTAAAAGATCTTTACAAATATTAATTTCTATTTTTCATTTAGCAAAAATTTTTAAGCAAAAGCAAATGTTTATTTCTGATATTAAAACAATTTTTATGAATAACTTTTTTCCTTCATTTTTTAATGATGTGAACACTGAAGATTGATTTCCTAAATCTTCATTTTATCAAGCAATTAAAAATTTAGAAATGATGAATTTTATAACAGTAAAAAATCATAAAATTACTATAAATAAGTTTAAAAAATCTAAAGAATTTGTTATTTTACATAAAAATGAATACGAAAAAAACATTTATAACTTTACTCCTTTAAAAATTTTATTCATTCATCAAGCTAAAATTTTACTTTTAGGAGTTAAAACAACTAAAGAAAAAAAAGATGGTTGTTTATGTGTTAGAGATAAACATTATTTTAAAGAAGATCATTTTGATTGCAAAATAATAACAAAAATAAATAAAACTAATAAATTTACTTTTAAAGCATTTAAAAGATTAAAAATTAGCTACTGTAGAATTTATTACTTAACAAAAAACAAATTATTTAACTATATATTAAATAGAGATTTTAATATTAAAATTTCTTTTATAAAAAGTTTTGATAAATTAAAAAAACATATTAAAACTTTTCACATTGTTGATTTTAACAAAACACTTACTGTTTAATAGGTGAAAATTTTGTTAAAAGATTAAAAATTGAAAAGAATAATGATCTATTGAGCTATTTCAATGTGAAAAAGCAAACATTAATTGTTTGTATTTTTAATTGTATTGATTTTTAAGTTTTTTGCTCATACTTTCTTTTAATTTTTAAAAAGTCCAATTTTTATTACTTAGATATTATTCTTGAAAAGAATAATGATCATTTTAATAAATGAATATAAAAGAAAAGAAATCATTTATTTAATAAAAACAAATTATCATTTTAATTTATAAAAAGAAATAAAACTTTTATTTATTCAAATAATAGATAAAAAAATAAAAAAAATTAATCTACAACACAAACATAAAAATAAATAAATTATTAATTTAAAAAAATAATAAGGAGATAAAAATGTTAAATTTTGTCATACTAAACAATCTTTTAATAGTTGTAACTGTTGCAGCTGTTTTATTAATTTTAGCACTTATTTTATTTTGATTTTTAAATAAGAAAAAAACTAAAAAGAATAAAAAATCAACACAAAATGCAAATAACAAAAATGAAATTTTACTTTTAACTAAAAAAACTGAAAAATCAAATTCAAAAAATAAAAAAGAAAAAAAATTAAAAGGAGAAAATATTGATTAAAAACTTAGTATCTTCATCTTATGAAAAAATTAAATATTTTAGTTCTGCAAATGTAGAGCCAATTAAAAACATTGTAAATGGTGTAAATGATCAAATTAAAGCTATTATTTTAGTTTTATTAGGACTTATAGTTGCAGGTTTGATGGTTGCTTGTATTTTTTACCTTATAATGGCTGTATTTACAGATCGAAAAGATCATTATGTTAAACAGTTAAGATTTACAGCTATTGCTTTTTTAATTATTTTTACAATTACCATTGTGATTTGACCACTTGTAATGTCTTCTATTGAAAATGCAACAACTATTGCACAAACAGGCTAAAACTTTTAAAAAGGAGGTATAAACTTCTTC
>NZ_JNJY01000033.1 GCF_000701825.1 Mycoplasma collis ATCC 35278 | reverse complement strand
GAATTTTGATTAATAGTTGTAATTTTATTTTTATTTTTTTCTCTTCTATTATTTAAAGTTTCTGTAGTTTCTAATAAAGTTACATCTTGCACATTAAAGTTTATACAACTACGAAGAGCGCCTGTTTTATCAATATATTTATTAATTGATAAAAAACATTCTAATAAAAGTGCACTTCCTTTATCAGCTCATTGTTTAATAAATGTTGCATTTCTTTCTCAAGCTATTAAAGGTATAAAATCAGTTTTATCATTTTTTTTATTATTAACAGCAAATCTAAAAATTAAATAGTTTTTGTTGTTTTTTGTTTGTTTTAGCTCTAAATCACTAGCTATTCTTCCATATAAAAATAATTTGTTCATTTTTGTTTTCCTTTTATTTCGCTATTATTTGTTATTTTTTTTAGTTGTTTCTTTTTAAATTTGTTAGTAAGTAAATGAACTTTTATTAATTCATTGCTTTTTAAATTTTTTAAATAATTTCTTACAATTTTTTTCTTTTTAATTGTTTTAAAATTATTTCAATAGTTGTTAATTTCAATTCAATCTTGTTGTTTATAGCTATTATTAATTAATGGCATTATTAAAGGAATTAATTGGCTATTTATCTTTTTATCTGGTGTAATTGATTGATTAATACACTCTCATAATGCATTAACATTAAAAATATTTCTATCATTTAAAAAATTTATAAAATTGGTTTGTTCATAAAGATATTCAAAAACTTGATTTATGTTTTGTTTTAAAATATCACTGATTAATATTTTTTTTACTTGTCATTTTTGCATATTGCAAAAAGAATTTAATTTTTTAACACTTCTATAGTAGTCATAAATATTTAAATAAGTTTTATTTTTCATCTTTATTTTTCTTTGTTTTTTTAAATTTATCATATTCTTTTTGACTATTTAAATATTGTTGTCTTGCATATTCTACTGTTTGTTCAGATATTTTTTTTACAACAACTTCATTGTAACTTCTATGATAAATAAAACCCACTGGCGCAATAGAAGCAAATTTAAAAGTTATATCTAATAATCTATATTTAGCTCAATAATAAGCTTCATTCAATATTAGTTGTATTCATTTTTTATCAGATTTACTTAGTTTCTTTTCACAATCTCTGAAATTAAAATCATTAAACATTCAATTCATATAATCATTTTCATCTTTTGCAAATTTAGAATTTAAAAATCATTGTTTACCTTCATATTTTCCTTTTTCTCAATCAACTCTTAACAAACCATAAAAATGGTTAGTTTTGTACATATATCTTCCAGCGTGTTCTAAAATTTCATTTATTTCTCGATTTAAATAATAAATAGATGTATTAATGTGATAATCTATTCAGTCAATATTTTTAGAATAATAATAAAATGAATATATTTGTTCACTATTATTTTTTTTTAATTTTAAATCTTCTTTTTTCATTTCATCATAATCAATCACCATTCTGTCTAAATAGCCTACAGTTATCTCAAATTTTTTATTGCTAAAATTTGCGTTTTCCATTTTTTTTACATTTCCTTTTTTTCTTTATTTTGTTACTATTTTTTCAAGTTCTTTAACATATTGATGTGTTTTTATTCAAATTTTTTCTTCTTCTAAACCTAATGCATATACAAAATAATCTTTAATAAAATCTCTAGGTTCTGAAAAATCAAATTTATAATAATAAGGTTCATTAACTTCTAATCAATCTCCACTATGTCAAGGTTTATTAATTAGAGGTTCAACTAAACCAATATATTGACTATTCATTCCATATTCTTTAATACTTTCATTTACTATTTCATATAGTTGATCAGCATCATAAATTGCTTGTTCAACTAAAAAATCAGAAAGATAATATTTACTTTTATCAATAAAATCTTCATCTTTTATTTTATTGTTTAAAAAATCTATCAATTTGTCAGGTTTTAGAACTGCTTGTTTAATAATTTCATTAAGCAAATATTGGCTATTTTTATAACCATTTTTCACACAATAATCATTTAAATTTACGTATTTTTTCATTTTTTATTTTTATTCCATTTCCATTTCTTTTTCTTGTTCTTGTTGTTTCTCTTTTTTAAGTTTTTTAGCATATTGATGAATTTGAATTAATTGATCATCATCTAGTTCATTTAAAAAATCATTAAGAATTTCTCTTGAAGAAAGATCATAAAAATCTCCTCATTCTTCATCAACTT
>NZ_JNJY01000032.1 GCF_000701825.1 Mycoplasma collis ATCC 35278 | reverse complement strand
AATATAGCAAATGATCTTGATAGTTCAGATAGGTATGCTATTGAAGAAATTAGATTTTTAGATGACAATGGATCTCTATACTTAAGATTTAATACAATAGAAAAACCTTTTGAAACCAAAAATCTTTTACTTCCTTATAGATAATATAATAAAAATATATTTTAAGTGCATTACATTTAAATAATAAAAATTTAAATGTGGCGCTTTTTTTATTTTAAAATTTCTTTTTATAAAATAAGTTATAAATATTTAAAACCTTATTAAATAAATTAAATTAAAAAAGATAAAAATTTAATATTTTTAAAATAAATATTTAAAAAAAACTCAAAAATAAAAAAATAAAAAAAAGTTTTTGCATTTTTATATTTTTTGTTATAAATTTGCTTCAAAAAATAAAAAAAAGAAAAAGAAAAATGAAAAAAAATATTTTAAAACAAATGATCGGAACATTAAAAAAATCCGAAAATAAACACCCTATATTACTAGATCCAGCTCCACCTCAATATATTTATAGAGTGGATACTGGACCACCTGAAGTTGTTTTTAGAGAGGGTTTTAGAAATTTAGGAAATGTTAGAAATTTTTTTGAACATATAGTTTCTACAAACTTTGGACAAAGTTATTTTGTATCTTTTTCTGATACACCAACAGCAGCTATAAGATTTTTTGGTAGTTGACTTAGAGCTTATGTTCCACAACATCCACGTGAAACATATTTATATGAGGTAAAAGCTGATAATCATTTTTACAATGCTCGTTTTACAAGCGAAAACTTAATTGATGTAATAAGAAATGATCAAGTTACTTACGAATCTGGTGATTATGATATGGCGAGAATGGGATTAAATGCTCTTAGAACATCATTTTCATACCAAAGAAAATGATTTTCTGATGGACCAGTATTAGTAACATCAATAAGATCTACTTGAAGAGTAGATGCTGTTCCAATCGATCCAGCACTTGTTCATCATCCAGCAGTAATAGTTGTTGAAACAACTAGAATTCACGATCCAGAAATATTAAATGAACATTACGTTGAATTACCTACTCATACTAATCCAAATACATGAACACCACAAGTTGTGGCACCATTTAGATTGTCAGTTTCACAAACGGCAAATGTCCTGATGTTGGCGAAGGAGCTTCGGCTTCTTATGCATTTGCTTTTCCTGATTGAACTAGCGATGTTAACAACATTAAAACAAATGTTGCTAACGTAACAAATATTTCACCACTAGATAAATGTATTTTCGAAGAAACAAATGAATATTCTTGAGATAAAATTCCTTTATTAGCTCCAAGTTATGGAAAAGAATATCAAAGTCTTGAATTCAATTTAACGAATAATAAAGGTAAAAATTTTGTTATGTATGGCTATAATAAACCAAAACATTCATTTACATATGTTGAAGAAAAGCAAAAAGAAGAAGTTTTATCAATGTATGAAAATAAAACAAATAATGGCGTTTTACCCAACTTTATTTTCTATTATAATACACAAGAAAGAATTGTTATGAATAAATTCACCTTATTCATTAATTGCGCAAAAAAACACCTATTGCCGGTATTTTTAAATTAGTATCACAAGTTTCAACTAATAATAGGCCTGAACAAAAATGGTTTTTAGTACCAATGGATAAAAATAGTACTAAAAACTATAAATATAGAATATCTTGGGTGATTTTTCCAAATAACAAAAGTGGGATTTATAGAAGAGTAAATTCTACTGATCAAGCTCTTTATTTAATTGCTGAAGGTGCAGTAACAGAGGAATTTGAAGAATTATTCCTTGAAATTAAAAATGAAAAAACTGATTTTTCATTTTTAACTCAAAGAGTCGCATTAACTCATTTTTCAGAAATAAAATTAGAATGAGTTGATAATAATGAAAGTATTTATTCTCCGTTATTAAATGGTTGATCATATAATAAAAAAGCTAATCCATTTAAATTTTTCTATGATTTTAATTCTGAAGCTATTTTCTTTGTTGATGACAATGGAGAAACATATGTATTAACAAACAATAGATTAAGGTCGCTTTATTCATGAGATTGAATATCTTGAGTAAAAAAAACCTTTGAATAGAGTATGAATAGATACTGAAAAATGATATTTTTCCATTAGAGGTAGAAGACAAAGAAAATTTATAAATGAAAATTATAGAATTATAAGATCACATTATAATAATGATTATTTAAAAGTTATCTATAGTGTTTCAAGGTGAGGTGGTTGATATACTACTGATGTCCCTACTGAAGCAAATTCTATTCGTGAATTTGATTTATCATTTGATTTTGATAGATAAAAATAAAAACCCAAAATCTTCTAAAATTTTGGATTTTTCTTTATTCAAAATTAATAAAAATAAATTTTATTATCAATTTTATTATCTATAAGGAAGTAAAAGGTTTTTAGTTTCAAACGGATTTTCTATAGTATTAAATCTTAAGTATAGAGATCCATTGTCATCTAAAAATCTAATTTCTTCAATAGCATACCTATCTGAACTATCAAGATCATTTGCTATATT
>NZ_JNJY01000031.1 GCF_000701825.1 Mycoplasma collis ATCC 35278 | reverse complement strand
ACAAAATATGATTTTTCATTGATGAAGTTCATAAATTTATTGATGAAGAGAATATGTCAACACTTAATTTTATTTACACAATAGTTAAAGAAGGTAGAAAGTATCAAGTAGGAACTGTTTTAACAACACAACAACCACAAGATTTTATTAAAACACCTAAAATTGAAAAAATGGGACAAGCTATAGTTGGTTCTTGTCAGTATGCAACAATATTTTCACTTAAATCAGAATCAATTAAATATGTAAATAATTTATTTGAAAGTATAGGTGGTTTAACTGATAGTGAAAAGAAAAAAATTACTTTATCTGGTATTGGTGAAGCTTTATTAATAATGAGTCCTATTAAAAGATTATTAGTCCAAATTAACTACAATGAATATGAAAAAAATATGTTTTTTGTTAAAAATCAACAAATAAACAAAATTGAAACAATAAATACTAATTAAACAAAAATTTAAAAAAATAAAGGAATGAATAAAACTATGCACAAAAACAATAAAAAGAAATTTAATCAAAAAGAAGAAATAATTTCAAAAAGAAGCTTATTTGAAATATTAAACGAACAAGGAATTCTTTATGAAGATGAAAAAATAAATGAAAAGGAAGATGAATAAATTGTTAAAAATCAAAAAATTTAAATCAAAAAGTGAAAAAAATAATTTTCCAACTTTAGATGAAAAAATTGAAAAAATCAAATCACTTTTAAAAGAAAATGAAAATTTTGAATTAGGAGATTTGATTATAAATAAAGAATGAGGAAATTTCTTAGAAAAATTATCTACTTCTTTTTATTTAAATAAATTTAAAAAAGCTGATGAATATAGTAAAAAATTTTATAAAAAAAGCAGTAAAAAACTAAAAATTCTAATCAATAAAATCAAAAATATTTACAAAAAAAATACTAATTATGATTATTGAAAATTAAATAGTGACATTTCTAAAACTAAAGAAATAATTAAAAATTTGAATAATTTATTAACAAAAATTGCAAAAGATTTAAATGAATTAAAAATTTTAGATTTAAAAATAGATGATTATTTTATTAAAAAATGACTAAAAAATAAAAAGAATAATTTATTTTTTGGAAAACAATGATTAGAAAATAAAAATGTTGATAATAAGGAGAAAAATGGCGATTAAAATTGCATTTGTTAATAATAAAGGTGGTGTTTTAAAAACAACTTTAACACTTAATTATGCAGCTGTTTTAGCTAAAAAAGGCTATAAAGTTTTAATAATAGATACAGATTCACAAAGCAACATTGCTTCTGGTTTTGGAATTAAAAAACAAGTAAGAAATTATACTTTGCACGATTTAGTTTTTTATTTTAAAAACCCACTAGAAGCCCCTATTAAAGTTTATGAAAATATTGATATTGTACTTCCAGGAGATAGTTGAAGATTTTTTGAAGAAGAAATTTCAAAAAGATCTATTTATGGTGATGAATGAAGAAATTTAAAAGAAATAATTGCTGAATATGAAAATCAATACGATTATATTTTATTTGATACAGAACCTAAAAAAGGAGCTAATGTTTTATCGATATTATTAGTATCTGATGATTTAATAATTCCTTTTACACTCGATGCTTTTGGAATTGAAGGTTTAAGTAAAATGCATTATTTTATTAAGCAAGCACAAAATAAAAATAAAAAACTAAAAATTAAAGCATTAGTTGCAACAAAAACAATAAAAAGAAATATAACTGAAGCAGCAATTAAATCACAAGCAGATAAATTTTTTGCACCTGGCTTATGTCCTATTTCAATTCCTTCTTCAGTTCACGATGCAAGAGCAATTACATTTAATAAATTACCAATTTATTTAACAAATTTAAATAAACAGCAATCACAAGTTTATGAAAAATTAGTTGATTTATTAGAGTTTAACAAAAAGGAAAAAAATAATGAATAAAAATGATTTTAATATTGAAGATATTTTATTAGACAATGTAGAAAAAAAGCAATCTAGTTTTTTAAAAAATAAACATTCATTAAAAAATGAAAATAGTTTTGTTGTTGAAATAGAAAATAATAATGTTGGGCAAAAAAAGACTTTTGGCTTTTATTTATCAATTCAAATAGTTGAAAAATTAGAAAAATTGGCAAAAGAAAAAAATCGTAATAAAAGTGAAATTTTAGAAATTATTTTAGATAAATTTTTCAAACTTAATATTTAAGTAAGAAATCTATAAGAAATTCTTAAATAAAAAGAGGAAAATATTAAAAAAATCAAGAAAAAATATTTGCTTTTACTTAGTTTACCAATTTTATCAACTATTCCATTTTTATCGATGTCAGCACAACAAAATGAAACAATAGAAGGGCGATTAAATTTTAATGAAACCTTTTACAATTATATTGGTGAAAAAGATTTTAATTGAGTTGTGCAATTAAATGAAGATTATTATAGAAGAAAATATGCGCCTGCTTTTTACTATTATGCACAAGATTATTATAATTCCAAAATAGCAAATGATAATTATACTCATTCATATAATAATAGAACACCTAATTCATATTTCGTAATTAACAGAAAAGAACATTTAGATGGTTGATTTGGGGCTAATGTTTCATTGAGAAAAGTTTATGAAAACGGAATTGGAG
>NZ_JNJY01000030.1 GCF_000701825.1 Mycoplasma collis ATCC 35278 | reverse complement strand
TTTTTTTTTTTTTTTTGTATGATTTTAAATATATAGATAATAAAAAGAAAGGAGGAAGATATTTTTTGTTTTATTAAGCAAAAAATATATTTATGAAATCTACAAAAAAAATAGCGATTGCTGTTTTAGTATTAACTTTTTCTTCTATTATTTTAGCAATAATAGGTTTAATATTAAATACAGTTCCTAGCATTGTTGTTTTAGGGTCTTTTGTGCTTTTTAGAATATTAGTTAGCATACTTTCTAACATTGCATTAATAGTGTTAATTATTATTTTAATTGTTAAAACAAGTACATTAAAGAAAAAACATCAAGATCTTAATGTGTTATTTGGTTTATGAATAGCAACTTTAGTGTTTGTTATATTAGATATAATTCTTTTCTGAATTCCAATTTTTGGATGAATTATTAGTTTCACAACATTTATCTTATTGCTAGTTTCATCAATATTAACAATAGTTAAAATTAATAAACATAAAGTAACTAAATATGTTTCACATAATTAATTTAATTTAATTTAAAAAAATTAATTTTACTCATAAATTCAATTTATGAGTATTTTTTTTATAATTTTTTAAAAAATAAATAATTTTAATTATTCAGTTTTATCTTTAAAAGTTTTAATGTAATATAATTATTTGTAAAAATAAAAATTAAATACAATTTTATAAAATAAGGGGTAATATGGCATATCTTAAAATTATTAAAGCAACAAAAGAATTTACAAATAAATTATTGAATGTAAATTTAAATTTTAAATCAATAATAAAAGATGCTTTTTTAAATATCAAAAATAACAATGATTTAGTTAGATATGTTTTAGAAACGAACAAAAAGAATGACAATTCAAGCGTTTTTTATTTAGTTTTAGATAATGATAATTTTTATAAAAATGCAATTGCTTTAATTGAAATTAATTGTTTAAATATATTTAAATTCAAAATAACTTTTAATGAAGAATATTCTAATATAAATTTTGAAAAAAATATTTTAATGTCAATTTTAAAATTTGCGAATGAAAGATTTGAGAAAAATCAAATTTATTGATTAAATAATTTAAATGAACATAAATTAAATTATTTTGAAAAATTTTTTAACTTTGAGATTAAACAAGATGGTATTTTAATAAATTCTAAAAAAGATAGTTTTGATTTAATAGATATACATTTTCATCCTTTTAAAGAGTATTATAATAATCCTACAAATGAAATTAATGCAAGTTTTAAAAATGGTTTAAAAAAAATATTTTTTGTCTCTTGTTCTTGAAGTGAAATTAAAGAAATTCAAAATGAATACATGAAACATAAAAACCTATTCCCTGTTTACGGAATACATCCAAGCAGTGTTAAAAATGATGATGATTATAAAATTCTTGAAAAAGCAATAAATAAAGATGTTGTAGCTATTGGTGAAATAGGACTAGATTATCATCATGAAAAAAACCCTGATAAAAAAATTCAAATATCCTCTTTTAAAAAACAAATAAATGTTGCTAAAAAATTTAATTTACCTGTTATATTGCATGTTAGAGAAGCTTTTGAAGATGTTTATAAAATAATAACTAATAGAGAGT
This sequence comes from Mycoplasma collis ATCC 35278, assembly GCF_000701825.1. Lineage (GTDB taxonomy): Bacteria > Bacillota_I > Bacilli_A > Mycoplasmatales > Metamycoplasmataceae > Mesomycoplasma_A > Mesomycoplasma_A collis. The sequence continues at coordinate 1,427 of NZ_JNJY01000030.1, read as the reverse complement.
ATGAAAATATAAAATTTATTTTTCATACTTATAGTGGCAATATTGAATGAACTAAAAAACTTATTAATCATCCAAATTTTTATTTTTCTTTTTCAGGTGTTATAACATATAAAAAGAATTCTCAAACTAGAGAACTTATTCGATTGATTTCTAGTGATAAATTATTTAGCGAAACCGATGCTCCTTATTTACCTCCAGAAAATTATAGAGGGAAAAAAAATCATTCATATTATGTTAAATATGTGGTTGAAACATTGGCTCTTATTAAAAATATTGAGTATACAGAAATGTTAAAAATAATAGAAAATAACGTTAAAAAGGTTTTTGGTGTTTAAATGATAGATAAAAATATTAAAGCTAAAAAAAACTTAGGTCAAAATTTTTTAATTAATAAAGATATAATTAAAAAAATTGTTAAAATTTCAAAAATAGATAATAAAGAAGTGATAGAAATAGGACCAGGCCAAGGAGCGTTAACAACAGAGTTGATAAAAACAGCTAAAACATTAGTGGCTTATGAAATTGATAAAGATATGATTAATGTTTTAGAAAAAAACATCAATAACGAGAAATTTAGTCTAATTAATGAAGATTTTTTAAAATCTAATTTAAAATGAAAAGGCAAAAAAATTTTAGTTGCAAATTTACCTTATTACATAACTAGTAAGATTGTTTTTAAAATATTTGAAAACATTAATTTGTTCGAAAGAATGATTATAATGGTTCAAAAAGAAGTGGCTGAAAGAATTATAGCTAAAGTAAATGATTTTAATTACAATAAATTATCTGTTGTATGTCAATATGTGGCAGATATAAAAAAAGAAATTGTTGTAAAAGCAAATAATTTTTTACCTATCCCTAAAGTTGATTCTGTTGTTTTAAGCTTTAATTTTAAAAAAAATATTAATCAAGAATACTTAAATTCTTTTTTTTATTTTATTAAAAAATGTTTCGCCATGAGAAGAAAAACCTTTTTTAATAATTTAAAATTGTTTTTAGATAATAAAAAAATAAATCAAATTTTTATGGAATTTGATTTAAGCAAAAATATAAGACCGCAAGAAATTAATTTAGAAAAATATATAAATATTTTTAATTTTTTATATCAATAAACTAATTAAATAATTTTTCAAAAACCTGTTTTTTTACCTGAAATTCTTTCAATTTTTTTATTCTTTTGTAGATAATTCAAATCTCTTATAATAGTTATTCTTGAAATTTTTAGTATATCTGCTAACTCTTGTATAGTTAATTTTTCATTATCTTTTAATAATTTTAATATTAAATCCAATCTTTCTTTTGTCTTTGAAAAAGATGAAGAAAGATTTTCTTTTGAAGTTTCCTTATTTTTATTTAATTCATTATTTTTTAATGTGTCATTTTTGTTGTTTAAAGTAAAGTTTTTAAGTTTTAAAGTGATATTTTCT
>NZ_JNJY01000029.1 GCF_000701825.1 Mycoplasma collis ATCC 35278 | reverse complement strand
ATTTTTATTAAACTGATTAGCTATTTTTCCTTGTAGATATGAAATAATTAAATAGAAACTTGAATTAAAAACTTCTTTTTCTTGATACATTAATGAAGCAACATTAAAGCAAATTAAATTACTTTTAAACTTAATATTTGAATGATTATTAAATTTATTTTTATATCTTCCTAAAATAAAATCCAATTTTAAACGATCTAAAATTTTTGAATACTTTACATTATTATTAGCATCTGTATTTTCTTTATAGTCATTTTCAATTTCTTCAATAAGTTCACTTATAATTGGATATTCATTATTTTCAAGTTCAGAAATATCTCTTGAATGATTGATAAAATCATATTTTTTATAGATTTTATGCAAGTTTTTAATGATTAAAACCATTTCTGATTTAGAAAAATCAGGATATAAAATAGAAAATCATTGTCTAATAAAATTTTCATGACCATAAAGTAATTCTTGATTAGTTTTTTCAATTGTTTTAGTTTCAAGCGAAGGGTTAAATGCTTTCATTATTTGTAAAGGGTTGATTTTTACATCATCACCAAGCCCTAAATCAATAATTTGACCATTTAATTCTTTTACAAACTGACTAAATTCATTTTGTGGATCGATGATTATAACTTGATCGCCTTTTGCATAATTAGCAAGCATTAATTTTTTTGTAAAAGTTGTTTTCCCTTTTCCTGGCTCTCCTAAAATAAACATATTATGATTAGTTCTATTTTCCGTTTTAATTCTTGGATCGAAAAAAACTAATGAATTATTAATTTTATTTCTTGCTATGATAGGAAAAGTTTCATCATTATAGTTTTCATACATAAAAGGTCAACCATAAGCAATATTTGATGAAATTTGCTCTTGCGCTTCTTTTAGAAGGTCTTTTTTACTTAAAATTACTGATGCAAATGCTTCAAATTGACGAAATCTTAAAGAATTAATAGTTGCATTTCATTTTTTTAAGTTGTTTTTATTAATTTTTTTGATTTTATCTAAATCTTTTTTATTTGTAGCTTTTGATAAAAGTAAGATAGTACTTGCTAATATATTTTCATTATCTAAACTGGCTATATCAGATAATTGCTCAAGGGCTTGAAATTCTTTATGCATTTTTCTAAATGAAAATCTATCTTTTTCATTTTTTAAGTTAAATTCAGAATTTTTTTCACTTGTATTAAGTTTTTTATATAATTCTCACTTATCAATTGCCTCTAAATTTCAAACAACAACACTTGGACTATTAAATATCAAATTTACTCACTCTTGTTTAAGTAAAATAGGAAATTCATTAATTGTTTGTAATGAATAAAAATTATCATCAGCAATAAAATGATTTGATTTAAATTTAACTTTTTCAATTTTTAAAATATTATCTTCATCAAATTTAAAATTTGGATCATATATAAAAATTTCATTAATCAATTTAGAAAATTCTTTAATTGAAAGTTTTTTATAAAACATTTGTGAATTTGTTAATTCAGAACTTACTTTTCCAATTTCTTGTTCAAGTTCTTCAATATTTTCAGCATAAAAAACAATAAAATATTTATCTTTAATATTTGTTGAATTTTCTTTAATTAATTCTTGATTTCAACTTTCATAAAATTTATTTAATTCTTTAATTTTTTTAACATTTTTTAAAGAATTAATGTTTTTTTCAAGATTAACTTGATAGGGAAGTTTAATAATAGTAATTTTTTTAGAAACTCTATTGAAAAATTCAGTTAATGAATTAATAAAAAATTTTTGTGTTTCATTGTTTTCTAGTGTTATATCTTTACCAAATACTTCAATAGCTCCAATTACTACATTATTACTTTTATTTCAGATATAATCTTTTTCAATTTTTCCAAAATGAAATAAATTTTTATTTTTTTTAGTTTTAAAGACATATTTTTTTCTAGATAGAAGAAATTTAATCATTCTATAAAAAATAAGATAAAGTTTTTCACCATTAGTGCCATTAAAAAGTAAAATAGTTAAAGGAAAAAATATTCCGCAAGCTGCACCAAATTTTATGTAAATGTTTTTGTTATATGCAATTAAATAAAAACTCAATATATATGAAAGTAAAAGAAAAAATATTAATAATATAACATCATTAAGTGTAAAATTTTTCCAAATTTTTATTGCTTTGATTTTTTTAATTTTTTTAGCTTGAAGTTTCATTAATTTCTCCTTTTTTTACAGGTAAAAAGCTATATAAATTTTTAGATGTTGCAAAAGTTTTATAATTATTTGTATTATTTAAGTTATTTCAACCTTGTTGTGCAGGGTTATTTTTAATTTTATTTTGTGCAATAGTGTTAATTGAATTTAATTTACTTTCTGAAATATTACTTTTTCCTTGAACAGAATTTTTAACATTTGAAAATCTTTCTTTTTGTTGTTTAATTGCAGTTTTGGGATTTGTTGAAATTCCAAGTCTTTGAAGTAAATAATAAAGTCCTAAAACAGCACCTGAAATTAAGCTTAATTTAAATAAAAAATCAATAAATACAGAAACAATATTGCTTTCGTGTGAAGCTGTAAAGTTTAATTTGTTTATAAAAATTAAGAAAAGAATGAAAAATTTTGCAACAAAGATAAAGAAAAAAATTAAGAAAAAGTTTTGTTTAACTTGTTGTAAGTAACTTTTTAAATTTCTTTGATTATCAATAATAGATTGAACAACTGGAAAGGGTAATGCAATTAATAAAATAAATAATTCAAATATTTTCATTACCATATGCAGTGTTAAAATTATGAAAGCTGCAAAAATTACAACTGTAATGATACATAATTGAATAATAATTATTATTCCTTGTCCATCAGGTAGTTTAGCTCATGAATTATAAATAGTTCCAACATCTCAAAAATAACTTTTTGTAAGATTTTCTCATTCTAGTTCATCAATTTGTTTTGGCCTTAATTCTATAAAAACATCTGTCATTGAAAGAGTATCTTTTTTGCCACCAGGGCTTAAAATGCTATTAAAAATTTGTACTACTATATCTAATATCATCATTGAAAAGACATATAAAGTAGGAATGCCAGTAATAATAATGATTGCAATTAAAATATTTCAAAAAACTGATTTTATTTCATCGTCATTATTTTTCTTTAACTTAATAACTGCTCAAGCAATTGCTAAAACTGATAATGCTAAAATGAAAATAATTCCAATTGAAAGGAAAATTTTTAAATGAAGCGGAATATTATTTACTTCAACATTTCCATTTTGAAAAATTAGTTTTTTTAATAAATTAACTCCTAAAAAATTATTAACAACATTAATTCCTTCCAAAAGAATAAATGGAAGGGAAACAAGCATCATAAATAAAACACTGAAAATTGCAAATTTTATTGGCCTTATAATAGGTTCAAAAATACTATTAATCAGGCCGCCTATTCAAC
>NZ_JNJY01000028.1 GCF_000701825.1 Mycoplasma collis ATCC 35278 | reverse complement strand
TGAACAAATTGAGAAGATGAATATAATACATCTATTCAAGGTGAATTTAAAGTTAAGGCATCAAATCCTATTAAACTTGTAACTGCTAACCCATTAAATTTTGCTGATGCTCTTACTAAAGATAAAATTAATAAACAAATTCTTACTTTAACTATTGACGATCCTGATAACAGTTTACAAGATAGTGATATTACTAATTTATTAATCGAGATTCAAGATGGTGAAAATACAAATGCAACAGCTCGTATTACTTCCAATACATTTACTAATGTAAACGGTAAAAAAACAATTAATATCGAAATTGATAATCCTCGTTTTGATAGCGAATATAGAATTACTAAATTAGAATTTAATAATAAAGTAGCTCTTGCTGCATTCGATATCCAAGATCAAGCTTCTACAAATAAATTAATTACTAGTGATGTTCGAATTAGTAATCCAAAATTAACATTAAGTGAGATCAATCCTTTAAGTGAAATTACAAAAACAGTTAATAATGCTACTGTTAAAACTAGAAAACTTCAATTTACATATGATGTTAATGGAATAAATGCAAATGCATTTAACGACGTTAAAATGGTTGCTCATTTTACAGATGATGATAATAATGATCATTATTTAGATGTTGTATTTGATGCAGCAAATAACAGATTAACATTAGAAAATGGAGATACTCAAGGAATTTTATTGGGTAATACAACTTACCGTTTACACGAAATTTATTACTCTTCTGTTCCTGCTTTTGATAAAACAAATGCGCAAACTAATGCAAAATTTGCAAGAAGATTCCAATTACAAAATTCAATTCAAAAAACAAGTGTTAAAACTTCAGTTTCTCCATTAAGATTAATTAAATCTGATTTAAGCAATGTATTACAACCTTATACAACTAAAACAATTATTTTATATTTCCAAGATGAAGATCATGTTTTATCAAAAAATAATAATTCATTAATTTTAAAATGAAAATTCGCTAATCAAACCGAAATAAAAGAACTTCCAATCGATTCTAATAATATTGAATTAGGCGCAACTACAATAGCTAAAAATGTAACATATAATGATCTTACTAAAATAACTATAGTAGTTGAAAATGATGAATTTAATATTCAAACTCAATTCCAGAAATTTAAATTCACTAATCCAATTAAGGCTCTTGGAGGATTAGTTGAATATACTCTTAAAGCTTCAGAAGGTAATTCTAATTTATACTATACATTTGGACATAATCCAGTATTTAATGGAAATGATATATCAACTAACAGTATAGATTCAACTCAAAATCACGAATTAAGTATTAGTTATAAACATAGAAATATCGATGTTAATACTGTTTATGAACAGGCTAAATATACTCAAGAATTTGGTTCAAACACAAACGAAACTAATAGCTTGGTTGAAATGCGAATTACTCATGATAATATTGCATTATTTGGTAATAATCTTACTGGTAATAGAAAAATTATTTTAAATAATTTAGTGCCTAATAGAAAATATTCTAATTTACAATACTATGTTTATTCTAATATCACGACTAAAGAACATGAAAAACAAATTCAATCTAGTGATATTAGTAGTTATAACAAATATGCTAATTTTAGTACACAAGCAGGACAAACTAGTGCAGAATTAATTGAAACTAAACAAGAAAATAATAAACTTAAAGTTAAATATAGAATTAGTTCAGAAGATCAATTATGAGTTCCATTAGCTAAAATAGCGGCTAGCGCAGCTAATGATAATGATAAACCTAAATTTAAAGTAACATTAACTCCAAAAAATAGACAAAATAATCAAAGTTATGTTTTTGTTGGAACAGATGTTATAACTAATGATAAAATTCAAAGTAACCAAAATGAATATATTGTTGAATTTAGTTTTGATATTGTAGATTATGACTTTAATTGAGCTAATCTAACTGATAATGAAGTTAAAAATAAGGTTGAAGAAGGTCAAAATTATGACATTTCACTTCAATTAGATTATGATCTAACTACTAATTTACCTAATGAGCTTAATATAACTTCATATAGTGAAACTCAAGATAAAAGAAATAGACCTATTTTATTAAAAACAGTAGATCAAAGTGTAGCTACAAGTCCATTTAACTTTAGCGCTATTAGTTGAACTGGTGAAACTGATAAAACTAAAGCACTTGATAATACAAATAGTGATTTAACTATTCAATTAACAATTGATCGTTATCCTAAAGCTCTATATAATAAAAAACTTAAATTAAAATTTAAAGATGATCTTAATAATCAAATTGAAACTGCTTTAGTTGACTTAACATTTAATACAATTAGTACAAAAGATGAGAAACTAATGCATAGCTTTAGTTTATCAACTGCAACACTTGCTAATTTAAAACAAAATCGTCATTATACTCTTGTTAATATCTACGATGAAAATGGTGATATTGTTAATGATGCTCAAAATAATAATTCTATTATTAATGATCTTCTTAAGTTTTATATTAAACCAAACACTTCAGTTTCATTTAGTGCTAATCCAATTTTTGATCAAAATAGTTCAAACTTAGATCAATCAGTTGTAACTTTAGCATATACCGATCCTAGTGATGTTATTCAAACTAATGATAGTGCTAATAACAATTTAAAAATTACAATTGTTAATGAAACAACTAATCAAGAACAAACAATATTTGGAACTATTAAGCCAAATAAACAAATTAAATTTATAATTCCTGGAGCTAAAGTTGATCATAACTATAAAATTAAACAAATAGAATTTGTAAATAAACCTTCATTAGCTGTTGAGCCTATTAATACTACTGATAATAATAATTTATTATCAGGAAACGAAGCTTCTATTGGTTCTAACGATTTAAAAATAACTAATGTAACTAAAGAAGCAAGTTATAATATTAGTTCTAATATTAATGCTAGTTATGATTTAACTAACACAAGATTTAATGATAGCGATGCTAAATTTAGAGCGCTTTATAAAGATTTAAATGGTAATTATATTCTTTCAGAAATAGCAACCAAAGATCAAACAAATAATAAAATTAATATTGAGATTGATAAAACCAAAGTTAAATCCAATAATAAATTAATTCTTGAAAAAATCTTTGTTGGTAAAGAAAATAAAATTACTAATTTAGAAAATCAAACTGATTATGATAATCTTGATTTAGCAAAATTAAATTTAACTGATTTATCACAAGATAATAAAGAATTAATTATTTCACCAGTTGAAACACAAGTATCATTAAATCAAGAATATACTTCTACAGTTAATAATGCTACAATTAAATTAAATCTAACAACCAGTGATGGATTCTTTGACAAAACATTAGCAGATGGTAATAATGCTAAAGTTAAACTAAAAATTAAAAATAGTGAAACTAATGTTGTAAGTGAAAAAGAAGTTACTTTAATACCGACAGATGCAAATAATGCAACTGTTGAATTTAGTTTTGATGGCTTAGATGAAGGAACAACTTACTTAATTGAAGAATTAAGTTATCAATTTAATAATGATGAATTTAATAATTTAAAAATTCATCAAATGCCACAAATTAATCAAAGTATTAAAGCAGTTAATAATCAAGATGCCTTTAATAGTTTTGAAACTAAAGAACATCCATATAATATTAATAAGTTCTATTTAGAAGTAGATAATACTAAAACTGAAACTGTTGCTAATGAT
>NZ_JNJY01000027.1 GCF_000701825.1 Mycoplasma collis ATCC 35278 | reverse complement strand
GATGGAGCATATAAAATAACAAAAATCGCTTATGAAGGTGATTGAAGAAATTCATCATTTGGTTCTCAATATCATTTAAGAAATACAACAATTTTTGATAATGCTTTTGCCCAATCAAATATGAAATTTGGTTACTCAGAAGGTTCATGAGATACTTCTATTTCTTTAGGAAATGGCAAAGATAATTCAAAAGTTACTTTAAAATTAACTAACTATAAAAATAGTGATCCAGCTCTAAAATTAATTAATCCTGCTAACTTTGACTTTTATGCAAAAGTAGCTGATGCAAGGCATTATACTTTAAGTAATGGAACTAATGGTCAATTTTCTAGAGTTTATAGCTATAAAACTATTCAAGTAAATAATAGAGTAGTTAATACCAATGGATTATCAAATGATATAATTTTTGATGCTTATGATGCTATTTTTACTAATAATAAATTTATTATTGATAAAATCATAATTGTTCCTAAAGGGCAAACATTCTCTGAAGCAATGTTTAATACTAACAATACAACTAATAATATTAAAGTTAGACCTTCTACAAATGAACATAATATTGCTTCTCAAGTACCATTTTATGATTTTGTTGGACAAGGTGTTGAATATTTAACAAGTACTAAACATAACGATGGTTCAATAGATGTAGAAACATTTATTTATTCTAATGATGGGGTATTTTCTACAAATGAAGATCAAATGAGAATAGAAGCTGAATTATTTGAACAAAATGGCAATAAAGTTCAAGGTGTTGTTGATGCTAAAATATTAAGTATTGAAAACAATAGAAAAAGAGCTAAAATTAAACTAACATATGATAATTCTAAAAATGGAAATCTGTTGTTAAGACCACAAACTCGATATTCTATTAGAAATGTAAAAATTATCTATCCACAAAATAATCACAATTATGCAGATGATACAAAAGGTAGAGATACTATCGCAAATATGGGTGCTAATAATAAACAAACCAATTCAACTACAATAAATCATAATTTTAACGTATTTACTCATAATAGATTATTCAATCAATCTCCAACTGATAATACTAAATTATTTTATAGAAAATATGGATTAGCTTGACTTTATAGACATCATATAAATAATGAAAATGTTGTAGCTCACTTAGATTTACATAGAGATAGAATTGATCTTCAATGAAAACCTGAATGAAATAACAAAAAACTGGAAGTTGTTTATAGATTGTATAATCGAAATAATGGTTGAACACAACATGTTATTTATGGCCAAATTGATAGTGATACATTTAAATTCGATGATGCAAGTAATAGAGGCTTCACAACAACTCATAAAGATATTTGATCATATAGAATTAATATTAAACGTAATTCAATATGATTTGAAAACTTTACTAAAGGTTATAGTCTTAGCGAATCAGATAAGTATGCTATTGAAGAAATTAGGCTATATAATCCGGATGGTAGTTTATATTTAAGATTCAATACAGTTGAAGAACCTTTTAGAAAAAATAACGTACTTTTCCCTTGAAGATAATAAATTAAAAATAAAATTAATAAATCAATTTAAAAGCGCAATGCATTTAATTTTTAAATGCAAGCGCTTTTTTATGTAAAACATTTTAATTTAAATCAAAATTACTTTATTTTTTTGTTCATTTTTTCTTTAAAAACTTTATTAAGTTTTGGTGATTTTTGTCGAAAAAATATTGAAAATAATATTTATATTTTTTTAGTTTTAGTTTTAAAATTAGCATAATTAGCTAAATAATCATATTTATGATGCTGGTTTTTTTAATTTTTTTAGCAACTACACAAGCATTAACTTTTAAAATATTTTTAATTTGTCTTAATTATTTATTTTTTAAAGTATCCATTTAATTATGAATCTTTTATTTCTATCTAAAAGATACTATTTTTTAATATACTTATTAACAATATAATTATTATTTATAACTTACTTTCTTGAGGGTGTTTTTTTATATAAAAAAAGTGCCCTTCATTTAAATTTTTTTTACTTTTTTAAAAATTTTAAATGTGTGCACTTTAAAATAAAATTTGGGAAATACCTACTAACAAATAGGTATTTTTGTTATAAAAATTATTTTATGTATAGTAAACGTATCCTATATGTCTTGGATCGGTTGAATCTTCAACAGGGTTAAATATCATATAAACAGAATTATTATTATTATTATCTACCAGTCTAATTTCTTGAATATAAAAACGATCACCTCTATTATTTGGTCCACCATTGTCAGCTTTTCATCTACGAAGAGTGTTATTAGGTGCTTTATCTTTTAACTCAATCAAGTAATAATCATTACTTTTATTAACAAGTCCGTTATTAACATTAAAGTTTGGAGTATCACTATGAATTTTACCTTTTCAGATAAAGCTAGTACCTAAATCACCAAAATCAGCATTACGTGCTCTATATATAACTTCTAGTCTTTTTCCATTTCATGCATTTTTTCATTGCTTTTTATTAAAATTTGTAGTAATTATATCTGATACTTTACCTGTATGGTCAACATGAACATAGAAATATTTATATCCATCATTTCAATATGTATAAACAAGAGAATTACGACTGTAATCACCTTGATTGTTATAATTTCCTGTTTCAATAAAAAACCTATCTTTAGTTGTTAGAAAAATGTTATGAATCATAGTTGCTTCTGTTGCTCTACTATTTACACCCATATTAGTATTTGTCATACCTCCATTTGTATCACTAGCATAAGTATGATTTCCGGTTTTGTATTCAAATTTTAAGTGAGTAAATTTATAAGTGGTTTTTGGATCTAAGAATGTAGGATCTTGGTTAGAATTAATTAATTCAGCTGGATTATATCATAACTTAACTCTAGCTTGTCTACGATTATTGGATACTGAAATAATTTTAGCTTTAGCTCCGTCAGATCTTTTAGGAAAAGAATTATCACGTTTTAATAACTGTGTTGATAAAGTCATTTGACTAGTTTCAGTAGAAAATACTCCATCATTAGAATAAATATCTAACTCAACTTCTAATGAAGCATCATTATACTTATCACCCTCGATATATGTAGCGTTATTCATATAAAATGGTAATTGGCTATCAATAGCATGATTTTTAGTAGCTGGATCAATTTTTAGAATATTTATTGAATTATTATTAAACATACTATCATTAAAAGCCATTCCTTTTTTAACAATGACCAAATTTTCAATGATAAAAGTATTGTTGGTATAATTAGCATCATATTCTTGAAAGTTAATTTCATTAGTTAGTGAATTTACTCTTATTGTATTATGATCTCCTTTAATGGTTTGAAGATTAGTGCTTCTTTTATTTTTAACTTTGGCATAAAAATCAAATTGTGATAAATCAATTAATTTTAAATTAGAATTAGTACTTTTAATATTTTGTAATTTCATTGTAATTTTATTTGAATTAGTCCCGGTGCCTTGAGTTATAGTTGTATCAAATGAACCTAATGAATAACCAAATTCTAAATTTGAGCTACTATAGCTTTTATCATAGAATACTTTGTTTTTTAAAAATGCTCGATCTTTTCAAGAAGAAGTATTATGCTCACCAATATATTCAATTTTTGTAATTCTATATGCTCCATTTAAATTTGGCATATTAATATCGAATTCTAAATATTTATCATTTGTTGAAATATTAGAAATAATAGTAGATAAAATATTATTTTGATTTGAAGTATGAGCATAATGAATTTTATATTTAGCTTTATCATTATTAGTTAAAATATTTTGATTATCATCAATATTAACTTTAACATTAATTTTTAAATCTGAAGTTAAATCAAAATCTCTAATACTTTGGGCATTTAAAGTTGCAAGAGCAAGAGTTTTAAATGTTTCATTAGGAACTTTAAAGTATTGTTGATTATCGTTTGCTTGGTTATCATCATTAACTTTTTTATGAATTTTAAGATCAGCTTTTGATTTATTTAAATAAAGCTTGTTAATTTTATAAGTTTTATTTTCTACTAAATCAGTTACATCAAAAGTAAATTTTAACTTATTATTCGACACTTTTTCAAGTTTTTTAATAGTAACAGTTCCAGTTTTATTATTTTGATTATTTTCTGAAATTTCAATTGTAAAATCATTTAAAGAAATTAAATTACTATCAAGCATTGTATGAAGATTGAAATCTTTAGTTTCAATTTCAAAAGTTAAATTTTTAACACTAGTATCGTCAGTATTATCCACACTTGAAATTAAAGCGCTAGATTTAGAATCTGATACTCTCGATTCAAAGCTAATACTATCATCAATTTCTAATTTTGTAACATTATCAAAATTTGATGATGTTTTAGCTTTATTTAATTGTTCTAGTGTTCCAATATAGATAGTTTTAACTTTAAATAGCTTATTTCAAGTATTACTTTCGGTAGAGTTAAAGTTATTAATAGTAGTTGTAAAATCATTATTAATTTTAACATAAGCGATAGGCATTTGGTTGGTTGCGCTTAAATTATTATTAGTTGTTTCGTTTTTAATATCTTTAATTAAAATATGTAATTTATTATCAACATTACTAAAATCTAAAACATTAGAATTTAATTTTAATTTTGTGATTTTAAAAATATTTTTATTATTTCCTGATTCAGGATCAAGTTCAAAACCAAAACTATTTGCATCATCAGATTCTAAAGATACGCTAATTTGTGATTTTTTCTCAGCATTAGAATCAACATTATAATTATTTTCTTGTCCAAAAATTGCATTATTAGTTAATGATTGTTGACCTTTATAAGCATCACTATTATTGAATTTTAAATGTTTTAAAACATATTCTTCATTAAGTTTTGGATTATCAACTTCTAATGTGATTTTTTTATTATTACCATTTGTTTCAACTTTGGAAATAGTAACTGCAATTGATGTTTTATTATTATCATTAGCTAATGCTAATAATGCTTTTAACTTAGTTAAATCATTATTATTAGGAATGTATATAACATCATCTTTATCTTCGATTTCTAATTCAATTTTTCCTACTTCAGCACTTGATTCGCTTACAAAAGCAAATGATTGAAGTTCAAAAAGATTTGTATTTGTTGGACTTGTAATAAAGCTATTTTCAATATTTTGTCCTCCAGTAGAATTAGAAATAATTCCATCTTGTTGACTTTGCTCTTCAATATTTAAAATAGTAGTTCCATTAGATTCTTGTAACTCTAATGATTCAAATTGATAATTTCTATTACGTTTTAAATCACCTTCATTATAATCAAGAATAAAGACTTTATTAATATTATCTGTTACTTGTTTTTTGAAGCTAATATATTGTTTTGTTCCATTATTAGCAATGTAATAATATTTAGCAACAATATATTTATTTTTTCATTTATTTCTAATTTGATCTAATTCTAATTTAACTTTTAAATTATCAGTGTTTTTATCATTAGCAACAGTTTCAGTTTTAGTATTATCTACTTCTAAATAGAACTTATTAATATTATATGGATGTTCTTTAGTTTCAAAACTATTAAAGGTATCTATATTGTTTGTTGCTTTAATAGTTTGATTAATTTGTGGCATTT
>NZ_JNJY01000026.1 GCF_000701825.1 Mycoplasma collis ATCC 35278 | reverse complement strand
AATGTAACCTCAATTGTTTTTGTTGTTCCTTCTGGAGAACCATTATGATCTTTAACAGTTACTTTTACCTTTTGACCAGCTTTATTTTTACCAAAGTTTTTCTCGAAAACTAAATCACCTTTATCGTCAAAATAAAAGGTTTTGTTAACTGTTTTATCTTTTGGTAGAACATCACTTAAGTCTAATAAAGCTTTTCTTCCGGATTTACTATCTGAATGTAGCTGTTTAAAAGTATATCTTGCACCTTTTGGAAGTTTAGAAGTATCAATCACTAATTTTCCATCTGTTCCAACGGTTAAATCTTCTATTAAATGTGCATTCCCATGCTCATCTTCAAACACAGCAGTTACATTTTTACCTGCTAATTCAGGTGTTAACTCTAGAGATAATTTTCCTCCGTTGTTATGATCGTTAGAAAATTTAACTTTTGGTTTAATTGCATCAGGTAAAGCGTGATAATTATATCTTTCTAAGAACAAAGGTATACTAGCACTTGATACACCTAGTGCACCAACTAAGAATGCTAATAAAGCAATTATTCTTTTCTTTTTAGATCTTTTTTCTTCGTCTTGTCTATTATTATTTGCCATAATAAAATAACCTCGATTTTTTGTTTTTTTTATAAAAATAAAAATATTTTCGTACCGTTAAATACAAAAATAACTCCAATATTTTTTTAAAATTATAGCAAATTAACAATTAAAATGTTTTTTTTTTTTTTGTCGAAGAAATAAAATGATAAAAAATAGTTAAATTTTAAATAAAAAAATATTAAAGCTTAATTTTAAAATTAAATAATATTTTAAAAAATTTTGACTACAAAATGCGTTTCATTTAAAATTATTTTGTACAATTACTATCAAAAAATTTTTAGTTTATATTATTTTTTATTATTATTTTTTGATTTATTAAAAATTAAAAAAAAATAAAAAAACATGATTAGATGTTTTTTTATTTTTAAGCTTATTGTATTTTAATGTCCCTTCAATCGATTATATGGTGATTCAATCCTTCAACAAGAACGTTATCATTACTATCTAATAAATCAAAAGATCTAATAGATATATATTTAGCTTCAACTAAAGTTTTAACATAACGGGTAGTTGCTGGGTTGAAAGGAATTCTAATTTTTTCTGCAATTTTATCTATTGAAACAGTAGATGTATATTCATATTTATCAGCGATAACAGTTCTATCATTTCTAGAATATTGGACTAATGCTCTAACTTTATAATTTTTACTCTTTCAACTTAAAGGAACCGTAAATAAAGCTGTTCCATTTGTAATATTATTATATTTTGATAATTTTAACGATTCACGTATAATCTCATTTTCATTTTTTGGTGATTGAATATCAATTTCTCATAATTGAGGGAATAGTTCTTTATCAAATCTATTAAAGTAAATATCACGCCCATCATCTTTGGCATGTCTTGTTCCTTCAGCGAAAACAACTCTTGTAGTTTTAACAATAGGTGCATGTCCATTTTTATTAATTTCTATAGATTCATTTTTAATATTTTTATTAGGTTGTCCCATCATAGTTAATGTACCTATATCATCAAAATAAGGAGCATTAATATTATTAGGATCTTGTCTATGTCTATGTTTATTAACAGGATAAAGAACTTTAAAACTTGATAATCTTATTGAATTATATGGACCCATTTTTGAAGGATCGTTAAAGAGAATTCTAACAGTAATTTCTTTTCTATCTGTTGAAACACTATCGATTGATATTCTTTTTGCATCTACTCTAACATTATTGTTACTTTCATCAATAACTGCTTGCGCTGAAAAAGATAAAGAATTTAAATCATTAACAAATAATCCATCTTCAGATCTTACTTTTACTAACATTTCTACTGATACATCAGTTGTAAGATCTTGTTTTGATCATTGAATAATTTTTGGAACTTCAGTTGCTAACGAATGTTCTTTTCTTACATTTAATAAAAATTCAAGTTCATTTGATTTTGTATTAAATGCATCTAAAATAGTTAATCCATTTTGGTTATTATTAGCACTTGTATAATCTTCGCCTTTAGGTCTTGCTTTAATTGTTACTAAAGAAACTTTATTATTAGTTACTCTAGCATCAAGATCATTAAATGTAATAATAACATCATTACCATTATCTCTTTTTTTAATATTTTTTGAAAAAATAGGCATTGCTCTACCTTCTCTAAATGTTGTTGTGATAAGTTGATTATTAGCATTTCTATGATCTATAACATTTCTTGAAGTGTTATATAAAGCATGTAGATCATAATATTGAGTTATATCTAGGTTTTTAGTTCCTTCATTTGTATATTGAAGTTCCATTTGAAGTTGTGATAAACTTCCTTGTTTTTGTGTTAAATTAACAACTGGCATTGATATTTTATAACCAAATTCAAAATTAGGATCTGCAGATTGTCTTTCGTAAACTACTAAAGAATCTAAAGCTCTATTTGAAGCTACTACTCAAGAACCACTAGTTTTTGACTCTTCTTTAAGTTCAATTTTAACTATTTCATATAATCCTAATAAATTAGAATTGTTAATAAAGAATTGTAATTCTTTTTCTGTATTTGAATTATTTATAGATATAAGATTATGAACTTGGAATTTACCAGTAATAGCAGGATTGTTGGTTGTTCCTGATTTTGGTCTTACAGTAACTTCGAAAAATCTAGCATCAGTATTAGCTAATATTCGATTATTATCATTAATTCTAACTTTAACAAGAGTTTTATGATTATTAGCATCAAAGCTAAAATCTTCCACTCTTAATGGTGTTAGTGTTGCTGCCTCTTTAGTTCTAAAGCTATTTGTTGGTTTAATGAATTTTTGAATATTATTTCCGCCAGAAGTATCATTATTAATATTGGTGAAAATTTTTAAATCACTATTTGATTTATTTAATTCTAAAGTGGTAATTTTATATTCTGTATTTGTAGCTAAATTATCAATATCAAATTCGAATGATAAATCATAACCATTAGTTGAAGCGCTTATACTTTTAATTGGCACTAATATTTGATTATTAAGATTAGAAACTGGGGCAATTTTTATAACAAAATCATCTTTATTTAATGAATTATTATTTATTAATTCATTAAAATTAAAATCATGACTTTCAATAGTTAGTATCCCATTTCTAATTTTAGTAGCAAAAGTATTTTCATTTGTAATAGTAAAATTAATAGCTTTACTTTCGCTAAAATTGATAGTTTTTTCAACATTAGGAATTGTTAATTGTAATAATGATGAAAAATTATCATTAGCAATAGCTTGTGATATTTGTTCACTAGTTCCTAAATAAATTGTTTTAATTTTTAGTTTTTTATTTCATAAATCTTTGTTAAAGATTTTTGAAATTTCAATTGGACTAATTCCGCCATTATTTTTTATATAATTTTTAACTTCTTTTTTATCAACTGTTTTAGTTACAATATTACTTGTTGATAAATCTTCAAAGTCATAAACTAAAAGTGATAAACCACTTGTATTACTATTTAAATCTAAAACATTAGATTCTAAATTTAATTTATTGAATTTAAAGTTTCCAAATTGATTATTTTTATTTAACGCAGGAGTATAAGTTCAATCAAAATTATTTGCATCTTGAGAAACTAAATTAACACTAATTTTTGTTGATTTTTCTTTTGCAGCATCAATATTATAATTATTTTCCTCACCAAAGAAAATATAATTGTTATTCTCTCATCCTTTAAATAAAGTGTTTATATCATTTGTTTGATTTAATTTAAAGTATTTAAGAACATAATCTTCATTTAGTTTTACATTCTGTAAACTAAATTTAATTTTCTTTTTATTATCAGCTAATTTTTCAAGGCTAATAATTTGATTAGGTATGATTGTTGTTTTAGAACTATCATTTTTAAGCGCTAGTCCAATTTGAATTAAATCTTTATTAGCTGCAATATTTAAAACATCATCATAATCATTAACAACAATTTCAATAGTTGGTTGAGTTAATGTTGTATTTTGTATAAAATTCATTGACTCAACAGTAATAACTTCATTATTAGAAGCTTTAATTTTGAAATTATTTTCAATTTGATTTGAACCTATACTATTTTCAATAGTTCCATTTTCATCAATATTAATATTATTTGTTTCTAATGTAAGCGATTCGAAACTATAAATTCTATTTTGCTCTAATTTATCAGAACTTTGATCATAAATTAATTCTAATTCACTTGGTGAAGTGCTATACATTAAATTATTAGCTTTAAATTTTACGAATTTTTTAGTTCCATCACTAGCAATATATGAAAATTTAGCAACCATTGTTTGATTTTTTCATTTATTTCTAATTTTACTAATAGCAAGTTTTATTTTTAAATTATCACTTAAATTAGGGTCGTGATCAATTTCAGTTGTTTCATTATTATTTAATGAAGGAATAAATTTAGTAATAGTAAATGGTGCATCAAGTGTTGTAAATGAACTATAGTTTTGATTATTTAAATTTTGAAGTGCATTTATATTTGGTTTTTTAATAAGATTAAGATCTTCTAAAGCACTATTATCAAAGCTATACTCCATAGCTTCAATAGAATATGTTGTTCCATCAATTAAATCATTAAATGTAAATTCAACTTCAGCCTCTTTAGAAGAATTATTAATACTTGTAATTGTAGATTCAACTTCTTTAAGTGTATTATCTTCATTGCTTTTTATTGTTAATTTAACTTTAATCGGTTGATTATTTGTTAATTTTTTATTTAAAAATTCATCTTTTGAACTTAATTTAATTTTAAATGTTGCACTATTATAGTTGATAGTTGGATTTTCTTTAAGTTGTGCTTGTGTATTGACAGAATCAACATTTAATTCTTTATCATTTAACTCACTAAGATCTAATTTAGCTAAATCAACAGCATCATAATCAACTTGATTTTCTAAGTTGGTAATAGCATTATCATTACCAACAAAAATTTTTTCTAGTGTAAGTTTATTATTTGCTTTAATTTTAGATTTATCAATTTCAACATTAAGTTTACCACTTGCATCTTTAGTAGCTATATTAGATAGAATATAATTGCCATTTATATCTTTATAAAGAGCACGATATTTAGCGTTAGCATCATTAAATCTTTTGTTATCTAAATCATATTTTACACTTATATTATTGGCAACATCATATTCAGTTTTTTTCTCAACATTAGTAATTTTTAGATCAGTTGGACCAATTGAAGCTTCGTTACCTGATAATTTATTAGAATTGTCATTAATATTAATAGGATCAACAGCTAATGCAGGTTTATCAATAAATTCTATTTGTTTAATTTTATAACCTTCATCTACTTTTGCATTAGGTATATTAAATTCAATTTTTTTATTTGGTTTAATGGTACCAAAAACAACTTGCTCTTGATTTGTTACTTCATTAATAATAGTAATTTTTAAATTATTATTGTTACTATCACTAGTTTGAATAATTTCATTAGGATCTGTATAACTTAATTTTACTAATGTAGAATTTAAGGTTGATCCATTTTTATCAAACATTGGATCAGCGCTAAATGACACTGAAGTTGAAGCTTTAATATAAAACTGTAAGTTTTGATTAATGATAGTATTATTGGATTGTAAATCATTTAAAATAGCACCGCTCTCATCTTGAACATTAACAAATTTATAATAACGATTTTGTTTTAGACCAGATAAGGTAGATGTTGGTAATGTAAATAAATGAGTTAATCTAGTATTTTCAGATTGTGCACTAATTGTGTTATATGTTAAATCCACTAATTCAGTTTCAATTTGATTATTAAGATCATCTTTAAATATTAATTTAAGTTTTTTATTATATAGAGCTTTTGGATAACGATCAAAAGTTAATTGAACTTTAATTTCATTATTAGCATCGTTTAAAGATTTAGTTTTATCAGTTTCATTTTCTCAACTAATGTTTGTAAAATTAAACGCTTTAGCACTAACACTTTGAGTTTCTTTTATTAATATTGGTTGATTTTTCTTATTAGTATTATTTGGATAAGAGATTATATTTAAATCATTAGCAACTTTATTAGTTAGATCATAATCTAAAATAAGTTCACTATCATATTCAAGCCCTTCTTCAATTTTATTTAAAATTTCAATATCGGTTGAATTAGCTCAAGTAAAGCTATGTTCAACAATATCAAGTTCAAATTCAACAATATATTCATTTTGATCAGTTTGAATAGCACTATTTTCAATTACTTTTGAACTAACAAAACTATAAGTTCCTTGATCATATCTTGTTTTTGGTGTTAATTTTAATTTAAATTTAGGCTTGTCATCATCATTAGTTGCACTAGCCGCTATTTTAGCTAATGGAACTCATAATTGATCTTCTGATGTAATTTTATATTTAACTTTAAGTTTATTATTTTCTTGTTTAGTTTCAATAATTTCAGCTTTAGTTTCACCTGCTTGAGTACTAAATGAAGCATATTTTGAATAATTATGAATAATATTATTAGTAATTGTTTGTCCATGTGCTTTAGTATTAAGATCAGAATAAATTGAAAATTCTAAATCAGTATATTTTCTGTTAGGTACTAAATCATTTAATGTTATTTTTCTAGAGCTAGAAGCATTTGTAATAGTATCTCTAGAAACAGACATTATTAAAGAATCATTATCATCACGATCATTTGAAGCAAATTTTTGTGTATATTTAGCTTGTTCATAAATAGTATTAAAATCTAAATTAGCATGATTATAATTAACAATTAATTCATGACTTGTTTTTGCATCTAATTGTTTACTACTTATATCCTCACCATTAAATCTTGGTTTATAGGTAAAAGTATAACCTAAATCCGCATTATTAGCAGCTTTTAAATTATAATCTTCAACATCTCCAATCGCTCTTACTTGTTCGCCAAATGAAAATTGCTTAAATTGAATTTGAACATTAATTGCATTATTATCCATAACTATTGTTATTTTAGTTAAATTATTATAAGTTTTATTATCAATTGTTTGACTAACATTTTTTTCAATTTTAGATACATCAATTTTATAATCTCTTAAATTGTTTTCATTTGCTAATTTTCATTTTAAAGATAATGAATCTTTATATTTTTCTAAAATTTGATCTTCATCTTCAAAATATAAAATTATTGTTTTAGTATGATAAGGTTGTAATGGATTGCTTAAATCTGATTTTATTAATCTAATTGGTGAAATTGAAGTTTTAACACTTGTTGTTTGAATTGCATTTTCTAATTGGAATCTTCTTGCAAATTT
>NZ_JNJY01000025.1 GCF_000701825.1 Mycoplasma collis ATCC 35278 | reverse complement strand
GGAAAAAAGTTATTCATAAAAATTGTTTTAATATCAGAAATAAACATTTGCTTTTGCTTAAAAATTTTTGCTAAATGAAAAATAGAAATTAATATTTGTAAAGATCTTTTAGAAGTTTTTAATTTCATTAATGTTAAAGTATCTATTTTGATAATTTTTTTGTTACTTCAAATAGATATTTTTTTATTTAAAAGTTTTTCTCTATTCATTTATCTCCTTATTTTTTAAGCAAATTAAATTTATTACTTTGCTTGTTAAAATTAAGGTTATAAAAAAAGACAACCACTTAAGGTTGTCCATTAACTTTTGCCCATCACTCTAAATTAAAAGATTCTTTTTTATATTTTAATAAAAAGGAAATAGCTTGTTTTTTTATTCAAAAATTATTTAAAGATCTTGAAATTCTAGCTAGAATTTCAAGAAACAATGAACCTATTTGATAAAAAATAAAATAAAAAGTTTTATCTTCTGAAAAATTAAATAAAATTTTAGAAGCTTCTAATTGGAAAGTAATTGATATAAAACTTAAAATAGAAAAGAAAAAAATATATAACAAAATAATATAAGTTTTAAATGATTTAAAAATTATTATGAACATTTTTTAAGTTTAAGATTTTATTGAATTTATTTTTTTCTTCATTTAAATTGTGTGAAATTTCTATATATATTTTTGATTTTTCCATTAAAAGCTTTCTAATTTTTTTACTTTCTTCGATATCTAAATTATTTAATGCTTCATCTAATATTAAAATTTTATTTTCTTTTTCCATAAGTATTCTAGCCAAATTGATTTTTTGTTTTTGACCTTCACTTAAATTTTCAACATCAGAAAATAAATTTTTGTTCAAATTCATTAAATTTAAAATATCTTTAACTTTTTCTAAATTTGCATTTTTATTGAAAAATGTAATATTGTCCATTAAATTAGCTTTTAATATTGTATTATCAGAATTTAAATAAATTATATTTTTAATAATTACTGATTCATCAATATTTTTAATGTTAAAATTATTTAAAAAAATATTGCCATCATATCTAAAATTTGTATTTTTTGTAAGTATTTTTGCAAAAATAGTTTTACCAGCTCCTGATGCTCCAATTATTGCCAATTTATCTTTTAAATTAATTTCTAAGTTAATATTAGAGAGATTTAAAAATGATAAATTTTCAATTTTTATTTTTTTTAAATCTTCATCATTTTTTAAAAAAGCATTTGTTTTTTCATATTTAAATAAATCATTGTATTTTTTAATTATATCTTTAGATAATTTTAAAGCTGGAATCGTTCTATAGATGTCAACAACGTTTTTCAGTCATGTTGGAATTATAATAAAAAAAAATAAGAAATAAATTAATTGAATAATTTTGAAATTTAAAATAAGTAAAAATTGAAATGATTGACAAAATCATTGCTAAACTTAGCCCTAAAAATAATTGATTTAAAAAATCTAATTTGAAATATTTTTTATAAGATTTAATCATAAATCTATGATTATTATTTAAATTAAAAAATAATTTATTTACTCATCTATCTCTTTGATTTAAATAAAAAAAATCTTTTTGTAATTTTAAAAAATTTTCAATATTATATCTATTATCTTCTTCTAGATTGATTATTTTATAATCATATTGCGTCATTTTTAAAAGTGAAAAATCAAAATAGAAAATTAGCAAAATAGCAATGATTATGCATATCATTCCTAAAATTCAACTAAAATAAAAAAATAGTGATATTATAATGAAAAATTTTATTAAATCTTCTATAAGTAAAAAAATAGGTTCATAAAAAAAGTTAGAAATTAAAATAGGAACTTCATAATTATTATAAAAAAAATTCTTCTTGGTTTTTATTTTCTAATTCATATGGTGATTTATTACTAATATTATTAATTACTTTGGAATTTAAATTTAATAATATTTTATTTAAAATAAAATTGTATTTAATTTTATACAAAAAATTTATAAATACATTTAATGCAATAAATAATATCGAAAGTCCTGCATAAACAAAAATTCATTTTATTTCATTAGGATGCAAAATATTGTTAAAAACTTCAAATAAATTAATAAATGATAAAGTAAAAAATATATTTTTAATTATTGCAATAAAAACTAATAAAAATAATTGTTTTTTGTAAAGAAATAATAATTTTAGAAAATTGTTCATAAACACCTTTTACTTTTTTAATATTTTATAAATTATTTATTGCGTTTTTTATCTTATTTTTTTATATTGAAATTAACAATAAATCTTTTGTATTTTTAAAGTTATTAAGCTTATACAGCATTAATAATTTTAAACTATTTTTAATATTTTTTTACCACGATAATTTTTACTATTTTAAAACTTTGCATAAAAAAACTTAATATAAAAAATGCAACATTTTTTTAATGTTGCATTTTCAAATTTATTATTTTATTATTTAATAATTTCTGTAACTGAACCAGCACCAACAGTTCTTCCACCTTCACGGATAGAGAATTTAGTTCCTTGCTCAACAGCGATAGGAGCAATTAATTCAACAGTTAAGTCTACGTTATCACCTGGCATAACCATTTCTCTACCAGCATCAAACTTAATTCCGCCTGTTACATCAGTTGTTCTAAAGTAAAATTGTGGTTTATAGTTTTGGAAAAATGGTGTGTGACGTCCACCTTCTTCTTTTTTAAGAGCATAAATAGCTGCTTTAAAAATTGTGTGAGGAATAATAGTTTTTGGTTTAGCAATAACTTGTCCTCTTTCAATTTCATCTTTATTAACTCCACGTAATAATACACCAGCATTATCACCAGCCATAGCAGAATCAAGATTTTTTCTAAACATTTCAATTCCTGTTACAACTGTTTTTTTAGGTTGTTCTTTGTAACCAACAATTTCAACTTCTTCGTTTAATTTAATTTGTCCTCTTTCAACTTTACCTGTAGCAACAGTTCCACGTCCTGTAATTGTGAAAACATCTTCAACAGCCATTAAAAATGGTTTGTCCATTTCTCTAACTGGAGCATCAATGTATGTATCAACAGCATTCATTAATTCAATGATTTTTTCTTCTCATTGTGGGTTACCTTCTAAAGCTCCTTTAGCTGAACCTCTAATAATAGGTAAATTATCACCATCATATTCGTATTTTGATAATAAATCTCTAATTTCAAATTCTACTAAGTCAAGCATTTCATCTTCACCTTCAAGCATATCAACTTTGTTTAAGAAAACAACGATTTTTGGAACACCTACTTGTTTTGAAAGTAAGATATGTTCTCTAGTTTGAGGCATAGGACCATCTGTAGCAGCAACTACTAAAATTGCACCATCCATTTGAGCTGCACCTGTAATCATGTTTTTAACATAGTCAGCGTGTCCTGGACAGTCAACGTGTGCATAGTGTCTTTTTTCAGTTTCATATTCAATATGTGCTGTATTTATAGTAATTCCACGTGCTCTTTCTTCAGGAGCAGCGTCGATTGATGCATAATCTTTAGCTTCTGCTAATCCTTTTTTTGATAAAACTGTAGCAATAGCAGCAGTTAAAGTTGTTTTACCGTGGTCAATGTGACCAATTGTACCAATATTTACGTGTTCTTTAGATCTATCAAAATTTAGTTTTGCCATTTTGATTTTCCTTTCATAATATTTATTAATTTTTAATAGATTTAGTTACTTTAAACACTAAGTAAACTAAATAATAATATAAATTTTAAGCGCTTAAAACCTACCTAATAAATTAGTCTTTCAGCTAATTTCCGTCCACTTAAGCATCTTTAAATATAATAAAATTTAACTAATTATAACATTTTTTAACAAAATTTTAATTGTTTTTATTAATTAAGTCTTAATTTTATTTTAAAAATGTAGATACTTAAT
Organism: Mycoplasma collis ATCC 35278; assembly: GCF_000701825.1. Classification (GTDB taxonomy): domain Bacteria; phylum Bacillota_I; class Bacilli_A; order Mycoplasmatales; family Metamycoplasmataceae; genus Mesomycoplasma_A; species Mesomycoplasma_A collis. Next base: position 4,132 of record NZ_JNJY01000025.1, on the reverse strand, counting down.
TTGGAAATTTTTTTATAAATTTGAAAATTGTTTTTTAAAAAAGTTAGTAATTTTTTCATTTTTTTTCATTTAATGATAAACAAATAATTCAAGCTATTGCTTCACTTCTCAGTTTGATATCTTCTATTGTAAATTCTTCTTTATTATCATCTAAAATTTTTAAGCTTGTAAAAGTTTTTTTAATTTTTTCTTCATCAATAATTCATCTTTGATTTTCTGACTTGTTTTGATTATATTGTTCAATTAAATCTTTAATTTCATTAAAAATTTGATTTTTTTCAATTTCACCATTTAAACCATTTAACATTTTTAAAGAACTATTATATGATTTTGCAAATTCATTATATTTAAATCTTTTTTCTTTGAACAATTTATTGCTTATTTTTGAATTATTTTTTTGGGTCAAAAATATTGTATTCCCTATGAAATTTATATACTCTTGTATTTCTTCATTATTTAATTTTTCATCCTTTTTATATAAATTTAAATTTTGAGGAATTATATGTTCGATTGTAATTTTGTTTTTATTTTCTTTAAATGTTACTATTTGTCAGTCGTTTTTTGATAAATATCACTCTACAATGAACAATAATATTGTTTGTTCTTTCCGTTTTAAAGGTTTATAAGCAATTTTATTTCATAATTCTTTTAAGTCAAAATTATTCATTTTATTTTCAGATTTGTCATTTTTTTTAAGTTCTTCTAATATTTTTTTAGGGTTTAAAATAAAATCATTTTTCTTTAAATTATTTAAAACTCTAAACAGTTTTGTTGATAAACTTTGACCTTTATCTTCTAAAAGCAATCTTTTTATTTCATAACTTTGAATTGCTTCTAAACATTCTTTAATTACCTTTTTTGTGCTATCGTTTTTCAAAGAAGTTTTGAAATCATATATCTTTTCTTTTAAAGCTTTTTTTAAAATTGTCGCTATTAAAGGAATATAAACTCTTTTATTTTCGTTTACTATTGTATAAATAAAACAAGAAATAAAGTTAAATCTTTTCTCATTTTCTAAATATTTATCTTTGTTTTTTATTTCAAAAAACAAGTTAATTTCATCACTTATTTTTTGAATACAATCTTTAAAATGTATTTTTTTTCCTTCATTAGAAAAAATAAATTTTTCTTTTATAAAAATTCAAAATTTATCATATAACTTTAAGTTAATATCATCTTCATAATTTGTATCAATCAAATCTAATTCTTCATCTTTAGTATAAGAAAAATTTATGTATCAAAGAAATTCAGTTAATTCTTTTATTTTTGCATCATCATTTAAATTTTGTGAAAATGGAAAAATTATTTTTTCTTCAAATTCTTTTTGGAATTCTTCCTCAGCGGATAAATCATTTATTTCTTCATCATATTCATAAAGCAATTTATTTTTTATTAATTCAAGTGTATTTAAGGGTTTTTGCCTTGTATTAATTTTTTCGAAAAAAGAAAATTCATTAATATTGCTTAAATTTACAAAAGTGAAATATAAATTTTCTAAGAAATTTTTTAAAAATTTTGATGCTTTTTCTTGTGAATCTAAATTATAAACAAATCAGTTGGTAATTATATTAATTGTTTTAAAAATTTTAGATTCTTTATTATTCATTTCTTCTAAACTTAGAAGATTTTGAAAACCATTATAGTCATTTGTACCTTTTATTCTTGTAAAATATTCAGATAAAATAGATTTTGTATCAGTTGCTTCATGTCTTTTTGAGAAAATACGAGTAAATTTAAAATATTCTTTTTTTATTATGTCTGTTATATTTTTTAATCCCATTTTTTCTTCGAAATAAATACAAAATGTTGTAAATATAATAAAAATTGCCGATAATCTTTGTTGCCCATCTATTAAATTTCAATCACTTCCAAAGCTTCTTTTTTTAGATAAAATAAGACTACCAATATAAATATAATTTTTAGTATTTTTTATATCATTCAAAAAAGAAACTAAAATATTTTTAGTTCAACTAAATTTTCTTTGAAAAAGCGGTATATAAATTCTTTTTTCTTTATTTCAATAAATATGGGAAAATAGTTTTTTAACATTAAATAACTCAGTATTTAATTCTTTATTATTTATTTGGTAATCATCTATATTTTCTTTTGAAATCACTGATTTTAATTTGTTTATATTCTCATTTCAATTATCCATTATTTCAATTTGATTTTCAAAATTTTCACTGAAATTTTGTATGTTACATTGTTCTTTTTCTAAATATTTTTTAATTATTTCAAAAAATTCTAAATCCTCTAAAAATAATTTAATGAGTTCTTCGTTTTTAAAATAATTTATATATTCTTCTTTTAAATTTAATTCATTTAAAATTTTTTTTAATTTTTGTTTATTTTTTTCAAAATTTTTAAAAAGTACTAAAGAAAATGCAAGTGAAAAATAAAAGCTTACTTTAGGAGAAAAATATTTTTGATCTTCATTAATTTTTTTATATTCAGTTTTTAAAAAATTTTTTATTTTTTGAAATTTATTTTTTTCTTCATTTTCATTATAATTAAAAATAAATATATTATCTTTATTATAAAATTCTTGTTTTTTATTATCTAAAAGATAGATATTTTCATTTTTTTGAATTCTAAATATTCCCAAAAAACATAAAGACCTTATCTTTTGAGAAAAAGTTGCACCACTATTACTTTCAATAATAACTTTTTTAGTTTCTTTGTCTATCAATGAAAAATTATAAATTTCAAAATTTTTTGAATATGGATTTTTATTTAAAATTCCATCAAAATTATTTAAATATGAAAAAACATTTGTTCCTATTTTTCAAAATTTTTTTTGAACAACTTCTTTTAAAGACATATTTTATTTTCCTCCTGAAATAATGTATCAATTATTTTAATTATTTTTTCAAGTGTTGATACAACAATACTATTACCTGCTTGTTGATATAATTTTGCTATTGAAATTCGATTTTTTATTACTTTATCAAAATCTTTTTCTTCAAACCCCATTGCTAAATATGCTTCTCTAGGAGTTAAAAATCTAAAATTTGCTTTGTTTTCTTTTTTTCTTTTTTTATTATCTAATAATGTATTTTTTGTTTCAATAACTCCACAATTAGGATTTCTATCTTGTCTAGTTGTAAGTGTTCTTATAAAAGTTGAATTTTCGCTAATTTTAGGATTTTCATTATACATTTTTAATCGCGATCCAGTTCTTCTAGGTTGCGCTCTTTCAGCTTCTTCTCGATAAATTTCGTTTTTGTAATCTAATTTTAAAATATCTTGAATTTTTTGATTTTTTAGATTTTTTTTTGGTGGTTTAATATCAAGAATTTCACCGTGATTGTTTACTGTTCCACCGTAATTTAAAATACTTATTGCATAAACTCTAGTTCTTTTTTGGATGGAGCCATAATCAAAAGAATTTAACTTAAAAGTAACAGTGCTATAACCTAAATTTTTGAGTGTTTTTATTCATTCTTGATAATCTGTATGATGATTTTTATTTAAAATTGCAGGGACATTTTCGAGCAGCAAAAAATCAGGAAGCGATTTTTCTTCCCTAAATATTTTTAAAATTCTTTCTATTTCTCAAACTAAACTGGAACGTGAATTAGTTTCTTTTTTCATTCCTAAAGTTTTATTTTTCGAAGCATTAGCTGTAGATAAATCTTGACATGGAAATGAATAAGTTAATAAATTTATTTTTTTATGTTTTTTTAAAAGATTTTGAATTTGTTTTTTATTTATATCTTTTATATTTACTAAATTATTGTGTTTTTTAATTGATTTATATAATTTTTCCTTAATATCAAAAGGATATTTGTCAATTGTTTTTTTTATTGGTTGTTTACCATCTTGAGAATGTACAAAATTTAGCAAAAAATTATCGATTTTTTGCTCTCTCTCTCTCTCTCTCTCTTGTTGCTTTGTTCTTGATTGCTTAAGTTTTCATTAGTAAAAATTGAATCATATGCAATGTTTGCATAAATGTCTCAATCACATGTAGCAACAATTTCAAAATTAAAATTAGGATTCTTTTTTTTATAATTTAAAAGCGCTTTATGTTGCGCGCCTATTCCTGAAAATGTTTCAAAAACTTTTAATGTTTTCATAAATTTACTAACTTTCTAATTTTTTAATTAATTTAATAATATCAAAAAATTAT
>NZ_JNJY01000024.1 GCF_000701825.1 Mycoplasma collis ATCC 35278 | reverse complement strand
CTCTCTCTCTCTCTCTCTCTCTTGTTGCTTTGTTCTTGATTGCTTAAGTTTTCATTAGTAAAAATTGAATCATATGCAATGTTTGCATAAATGTCTCAATCACATGTAGCAACAATTTCAAAATTAAAATTAGGATTCTTTTTTTTATAATTTAAAAGCGCTTTATGTTGCGCGCCTATTCCTGAAAATGTTTCAAAAACTTTTAATGTTTTCATAAATTTACTAACTTTCTAATTTTTTAATTAATTTAATAATATCAAAAAATTATATCATTTAACAAACAAAATTAATCTCTTCTATTTATTGTATTCGCTTTTTAGTTCTAAAATATAATCTCTTAATTTAATAGCTTCTTCAAGCTTGTCATTTTTGATCAATAACTGTTTTTCTTTTTCAAGTTGTTTAATGTAATTTTCAAATGCTTTTTTATTTTTAATTATTTTATTAATTTTATTTTTTGAATCGTCATCATTCAAAAAGTTTTCAATAGCTTCAGGAATTGGTTTAATTATTGTTTTAGGAATTATATTGTTTTTAAGATTATAAGCTATTTGCATTTCTCTTTTTTGTCTATTATCTTCAATAGTTTCTTTTATATGTTCATTAATAGTATCAGCAAATAAAATGGCTCTTCCATGATCGTTTCTAGCTACTCTACCAATCATTTGAATTAAGCTATTTTTATTCCTACTAAAACTAGCAACATCAGCTTCTAAAATCATTATAAGCGAAACTTCTGGCAAGTCTATTCCTTCTTTTAATAAATTAATACCCACTATTACATCATAAATGCCTTTACGTAATTTTCTTAAAATTTCATTTCTTTCAAATGTTTTATGTTCTGAATGAATATATGCAGATTTTATTTTTTTCGATCTTAAATTTTGCGATATTTTTTCAGCTTCAGATTTAGTATTAGCAATAATAATAGTTCTTTCATTTTGTTTTATTTGTTTATCTATTTCTTCTAGAATTATTTTTAGTTGGTTAGTTTTTGACTTTATTTCAATAACAGGATCTAAAAGCCCAGTAGGTCTTATTATCTGACTTACCACTTCGCCAAATGTTTGATCTAATTCATATTTACCTGGTGTTGCAGAAATATAAATAGTTTGTTTATCAATCTCTTCAAATTCCTCGAATTTTAATGGTCTATTATCTAAAGCCGAAGGTAATCTAAAACCATAATCAACTAAGTTTTTCTTTCTAGAATAATCACCTTTATACATTGCGACTAGTTGTGGTACGTTAATGTGCGATTCATCAATAATTATTAAACAGTCTTCAGGTAAATAATCCATTAATGTATAAGGTTTTTCTCCTTCTTGTCTTTGATCCATGTGTCTAGCATAATTTTCAATTCCAGGGCACCTTCCAAATTCCGTTAATGAATCTATGTCATTCCTTACTCTTTGTTCTAGCCTTTGTTTTTCTAGAAGTAAATTATTTTTTTCAAAAAATTCTAGTCTTTCTTTTAGTTCTATTTCGATAGTTTTGATTGCTTGTTCAATTGTGTTGTTAGTAACTGTATAAGAAGAAGCAGGGTAAATTACATAATTTTTTTGTTTTTTAATTAAAGTTTTTTCATTAACATCAATTAATGAAATATTTTCAATTTCATCACCAAAAAAATCAACCCTGATTAGAAATTCATCACTTCAACTTGGAAATATTTCAATTACATCTCCTATAGCTCTAAAATTACCAGGGGACAAATCGATGTTATTTCTTTCGTAGCCAATTTTAGTTAATTGTCTAAAAAATAAATTTCTTGCAATTTGTTGATTTTTTTCAATATAAAAAAATGATTGTTCATATTCTGAAGGATTTAGCGCTCCATAAATAGCGGCAACAGAAGAAACTATAATTGTATCTCTTCTTGTTAAAATAGCATTCATAGAAGCCATTCTCATCGATTCTAAATCTCAATTAGTTTTACTACTTTTTTCAGTATATAAATCTCTTGAAGGTACATATGATTCTGGTCTATAATAATCAAAATGAGAAACAAAATATTCAACTTTATTCTCAGGAAAAAACTGTTTTAATTCACTAAATAATTGTGATGCTAATGTTTTATTGTGAGATAAAATTAAAGCTGGTCTATCACATTGTGCAATAACGTTTGCTATAGTAAAAGTTTTCCCACTTCCGGTGACACCTAATAATACTTGTTTTTTTTTATTATTTAAAACATTAGTAACTAATTCTTTTATTGCTTTAGGTTGATCTCCTAATGGTTTATATTGTGTTGTAAGTTTAAATTTCATATTAATCATTTTTAAGATATGAAGCTAATTTTTCTCGATAGTTTTTAAGCTTTTCTTTTTCAGCTTTAATTTTTTCTTCTGGTGCTTTTTTAACAAAATTAGGATTATTTAATAAATTTTCAGCTCTAGATATTTCGAATTTTAATTTTTCAATTTCTTTTGCTTTGTTTTCATTAATTTTTTCTAGAATACTTTCTTCTAAATTTAAATAGATATCAAAATTTGTTGTTTTATAAAGTAGTGTTTTATTTTCAATATATTTACCGTTAATTAATTTATTTATCATTTCAATTGCTTTTGCATCAATATTAGCATTAGCTATAAAATATTCTAATTTTATTTTTTTAGAAATTTCGTATTTTTCACGATATTGTCTTAAGTTTTGAACAATTTCAATTACATGGTCGATATATAAAATATTTTTATATTGTTTTAATTTTAATTCTTCAGCCTCTAACAGCTGTTCTTTGTAAAGATCTTCATATAAATAATCAGTTAAAAAAGGAATGAATGGATGAAGTATAATTAAAACTTTTTTAAATATTTCTAAAGCTTGATTTTTATTTTGTTCTGTTTTAGAAAATTCAATATATCATGATGATAAATCCTCAAAAATAAATTTATAAATTTCTTTATAAATTAAAGTGAATTCATATTTTTTCATATATTTATCAATATTTTTATTTAATTTAAAAATTTGATTTAGAATTCATTTATCTTTATCTTGTAAAGTATTATTTTCATCTTTCATTTGTTTTATATAATTTGCAATATTTCAGATTTTATTATTAAAAGCTCAAGAAGAATCTAATTTATTTTTAGAAAATTTTATATCTTGACCAGGGCTTGAGTGAAAAATTAATGATCCCCGTAAAACATCAGAGCCATATTTTTCAATAACTTCCATAGGGTCGATACCGTTATTTAAACTTTTAGACATTTTTAGGCCATTTTCATCTCTAATAAGGCCATGTAGCAATACTTGTTCAAAAGGTTTTTCATCTAAAGTTTCAAGGCTAAATAAATACATTCTTAATACTCAGAAAAAAATAATATCTCACCCTGTAACAAGTAGATTTGTTGGAAAATAATGGTTGAGTTTTTGTTCATTTTTAGGTCAACCTAAAAATGAAAAAGGTGCAAGACCTGAAGAGAATCATGTATCTAATACATCTGTTTCTTGTTTTCAACCTTCGCCAGGAGATTCGATTTGCACTTTTAATTCATTATTTTTATATCACGCAGGAATTCTATGCCCTCATCATAGTTGTCTAGAAATATTTCAATCATGTACTTTTTCCAATCATTTTTCAAGAACATTTTTAAATCTTTTTGGAAAGAAATTAACTGCTTTTTTGGAATTTAAATGATTTTTTACTTTTTCACTTAATGGTTTCATATCAACAAATCATTGATCGAAAACTAAAATTTCAATAATTTCATTTGTTCTTTCTGAAAAACCAACATTTGAAATAACATTTTCAACTTTATCAATTAAATTTTCATTTTTTAATTTTTCATAAATTTTAGTTCTAGCTTCAAAACGATCTAAATTTTCAAATTCTAAAGCTAATGAATTCATTTTTCCATCTTTATTTATTGATTCTTTTATTTCTAATTTGTTCTTATTAATAATATCGATATCAATAGCTGAATGTGCTGATACTTTCATTATTCCAGAACCAAAATCAACATCAATATATTCATCACTTATAATAGGAATAGTTTTTTTTGTAAAAGGGTGGATAACATTTTTGCCAATTAAATGTTTATATCTTGCATCTTTCGGATTAACACACAAAGCAACATCAGAAGGAATTGTTTCAATTCTTGTTGTTGCAACAATTAAATTTTCTTCTTTATCGTTTACATTGTCATTAACTAATTTATATTTTAAGTAATACATTTTTTGTTCAATTGCTTTATTAATAACTTCCATATTTGATAAAGTGGTTTTTTGCTTAGGATCTCAATTTACCGCTTTTTTAGCTTTGTAAATTAAATTTTTATTGTAAAAATCGATAAAAACTTTAGAAACAGCTTTATTCGATAGTTCATCTAAAGTAAATCTTTCACTACTATAATCAAGAGCTAAACCTAGAGAATTTCATTGTGATTTTATAATAAAATAGTATTCATCTTTTCATTTTCAAATTTGTTCAACAAATTTTTCACGTCCTAAATCAAATTTAGAAATATTTTCTGATTGAAGTCTTTGTTCAACTTTAATTTGCGTTGCTATCCCTGCGTGATCTACAGCGGGCAAAAATAAAACATCGTAACCTTTAAGTTTTTTATATCTAATAATAACATCTTGAATATATGAATTTCAAGCATGTCCTAAATGAAGTTTACCTGTTACGTTAGGAGGAGGTAAAATTATTGTAAATGGTTTTTTACTTAAATCATGAGATGAAAAATATTTATTTTTAATCCATTTATCATTTCTATTTTTTTCAATAATTTTATAATTAATTGTTTTCATTAATTTCCTTTACTAATGTTTTATCAATAATTAATTCATCATCAATATTGATTATATCATTATCATTTTTATCGTTTAATTCGCTATTTCTTTCATAAGTTACATTCAATAATACTAAATCGCTTTCTGATGTATAAATTGTTGAATTATTGATTTTAGTATTTTTTCTACTTTTATATATTTCTTCATATTCCTTATCGGTTATTGTATAGAGTAAATTTAAATTAAATTCTTTATTTTGAACAAAACTTTGTGCAAATTTACTTTCAAATTTTAAATTATTATTATCAAAAGATGATTCAATAATTTTTCCTTTTTCAATAAATAAATAATTTTTTATTTTTTTAGCATCAATAAAATGTTGACTAAAAATTATAAGTGAAGAATTTGGATCTTTTAATTCAATTAATTTATCAATATATGTTTCATCAAATAAAGTTAATTCCAGATTTAATAATGAAATTTTTGGTTTATATAATGAATATTTAGCTATTTCTAAATTGATTTTTTCTTCTAATGTAAACTCACTATAAGATTGTCAAAGTTTTTCTGTAGATAAATTAATTTTATTTAATAAATCTTTCATTTCTTTTTTATAAATAATTTTTATGATAGTGTTTTCTTCATCTAAATGGTTATCATAAATAAAATCATAAAATTTATATATAGTTGATTGTAACTGAGTTAAATTTTTTATATTTTTAATTTTTTGCTCTATATCTCTTTGTTTTTCTTCAGATAAAAAATTATAATCTTTTTTAATATTCAAAAATAATTCTTTATCTAATTTAGTAGCTTTATACATATAGTTGACTAATTTTTTTTCAATTTCAAAAATTATTTTAGTATTTTCTTCAATTTGTTTTTTAATTTTTTCATTATTTTGATTTTTAGCTCAGTTATAATCTGCATTGTATTTATAAAATTGATTCTTTAAATTTAGCAAAGTATAATTATTTATTTTTTTTGAAAAATTATTAGTATTAATTCTTTTTGCTTTACTTAATTTTAAAGATAATGTTTTTAACTTTTCATTTAAATCATTATAGTTTTTTTGATTTTTGTATTTTATAATGTTAAAAATATGTGTTTTATCATTTTTAAAACTATTTTCAAAAGAGAAAAAATTATAACTTCTAGAATTTAAATGTTTTTTTCTTTTAAATAAAAAATAAACATCATTAAACATTTTATATTCAAATTTAGATAACGAAACATAAAATCTATTTAAAAGATTATTACCTATATATTTATAATATTTTTTATATTTTTTGAATATTTTTTTAGTTTTAATTTTGACTAATAAATTAACTTTTGCTTTATAAATAGCTTCCTGATTTTTATTTTTATATTCATTTTTTAATTCTTTTTTAGCTAAAACTATTTTGGAATTGAAATTTTTAACTAAAAATTTATAAAATTCATAGTTATCATAACCATTACTTAAAATCTTTTTTAACTTTGAAATATTTTTAGTTAAGTCTTGAATAATAGATGTTTTTTTATTAACTATTTTGTTATAATCGCTTGTTTCTGAGAAATTATCAATTTTTTCTTTAATTTCTAGACTTTTAATTTTTAATTCATGAATTTTACCTTCATTATTTCTAAATTTATTCTGATATTTTAAGTAATTTTCATATTTTTTAATTTCAAAAATTGTGTTAACGTTTAAAATTTTTTTTAAAAAATTAATTTTTATTTCTAAATAATTTTCAATATCATTTATTATTTTTGATTGATTTTTAAAAAAATTTTTTAAATATTCAGAATTTAAAAATTCTTCAAAATATTTAATTTTTAAATTTGTAAATTTTATTAAATCACTAATTTCATCTTGTTTAATATCATATTCATATTCTTCACTAACACTTTTTCAATCTTTTAAAAAATCATTAAAAATTTCAAATGTATAATTATTATTTATAAAAGAAAATTTCAAAACATCGTAAAGACATTTTGAATAATAACTAGTATTGTTTTTTCTACTAAAAACAGATAAAATTTTAGTATCTAATAAAAAATCTTTATTATTTTTTTTTAAAAGTTTGTCACCTACAAAAATACTACCATTATAATTTTTATTTTTTAAAATTAATAATTCTTTAAAAGCAAAAGGAAGTGAATCATCTGAAGAATAAATAATTAAATCATTACCTTTTTTTAAACTAAAATTTATTTGTTTTAATTTATCTTTAAATGATACATCTAAAAATGTTAAAATTTTATTTCCATTCATTCAAACCTCTTACCAAATTTAATATGTATTTTTGGTTTTATTTTTAACAATCGGAATTACTACTAAACTTGTTAAATAAATAATAAATAAATTAATTCAAATTTTGATAGGGGAGATGGAGAAATGAGCAATAATAGCCGTTTCAAAACTATCGAACTGTTTTGAATTTACATCTCCTAATGATAAAAGCGATGAAGCTATAGGTTCTAGAATTGCTGAAAAGACCACAATAGGTACCATGGTTAAAAATCTTTCTTTTTTTTGGAAAAATTTTATAAATCTTGATACTATAACAAAAGCAATCATACTTAATGTTCCCATTGAAATAAACAACATAAAATCAATTTTACCTTTTATAAATTTGATTTTTTCATTTATTTTTTCAAAAAATGAAATATTTAATGAATTTAAATATAAAAAAAGTATAAAAAATAATATTGTTAAAATAATTACACAACTAATTAAATATAAGTTTTGTAAATTTTTTTCAACATGTTTTTCAACAGGTTTGCTTAATTTCTTTTTAAGTTTTAAAATTTTTTTATTAATTATTCTAAGTTTATTTTGTGAATAATCAAATTTTATGTTTTCTAATTTTTCAATTTTTAATTTTATATTTTCTTCTCTTTTAATTAAATTTTTTTCAAGAATTTTTTTGGTTATATTTTTCTTTAAAAACACTAAAAAAATTCAAGATACTATCCCAGGAATAAATCCGTTTAAAGCTAAGGCTATAGTATAATAAGGTGAAAAGGAAGTTGGCGCAAATCAAAAGCTAACTAAATCAGTTAAAAAGCCAGTTAAAAATCCTATAATTGGACCAAATATGAAACCAGTTATTTTAATAGGCAATCCTACAATTGAAAATCTTAAAGAAGGCAAAACAGCGATAGGAAAAAGTCTTATCCCTAATAAAAGCATTATTGTAGATATCGATATAAAGACTGCAACAAAAGCTATATTTCTATTATTTCATAATTGCATATGTATATTTTACTCTAAATATTAAAAAATAGTTTTATTTTTAAAATTAAAATGTGTTTTTTTTATTTTATGTGTTAAAATATTTTTTAAATTAATAAAAATATGAAATAAATATTTCATGTGAAAGGTATAAAATGAAAAAAAATATTCATCCTAAATATCAAACAATAACCGTTAATTGTTCAACTTGTTCAAGTAGTTTTGAGTTTGGTTCAACAGTGGAAAAAGCTACAATCGATGTTTGTTCAGGTTGCCATGCTTTTTATACTGGTGATAGATCAAAAGCAAGAGCTACTGGAAGAATAGAAAGATTCAACAAAAGAGCTGCTCAAGCTAAAAAGTAAATTTATTTTTAATAATATAAAATTTATAAAACATCATTTGGTGTTTTTTCTTTTTTTTTTTTTTTTAAAAAAAAAAAAAA
>NZ_JNJY01000023.1 GCF_000701825.1 Mycoplasma collis ATCC 35278 | reverse complement strand
TTTTTTTATTGCTTTTTTTATAAATATTTTGTTTATTTAATAAAAAATTGTAAAATAAAAGCACAAACACAAAAGTGTTGCGCTTGAATGTTCATTTTAGGTAATATACAAATTATATTTTTATTATGTTGCAAACAATTAAATGTTATTTTTATTATGTTGTCCACAAATAATATATATTATTTAATTAAAAATGACTTAAAAAGTTTTTAACAATTAAGTAGAACTTTTCTAAGTAGTATTTTCCCAAATTATTTTAATAATTCATATTCAAATAATTTGGAAACAATATAAATATCATAATATTTACTCACCATTTTGTTTAATTTGTTAAGTTCTGTATTTAGAATATCGTTCATTTTAAATGTTTTATTTTTGATTAAATTAAATAACTCTTTATTACACTCTTTGTAAATTTTATTTCCCAATTCATCTCTTTTGTAATTAAGATTAAATTGTTTGTTAATTTGAGCAACACCATAAACAAGCTCTTTATCATAATTTAAAATTTCGTTGCATTTAGATATTTCATTTAATTGAAGAACAAATTCTGGGCTTTTTAAAATTTTGTGAATTTTAAGAAACTGTTTTAATATTTTATTTTCCTCTGTACTAAACTTATATTCGTTAAAATATTTATCCATTTCAGTTATGTAATGTCCAATTCTTTCTTCATCAATTAAAACATTTGAAAATGTTAATTCGTTTTGCAAAATTTTGTTTTGTATTTTAGATGAAAAAATTTCATTTTTATCACTCATAGCAACTCAAAAAGCACAATTTCGTAAAAATTTTATATCTTTTAAATATTTATTTTTTCCATCGCTTGTTGTGTAAATTACGTCCTTTTCTTTTCAATGGGTATGAGTATATTTTTTAGCGGCAAATAATGGTAGTTTTTCAAAAAAATTCTCTCTATATAATAATTTTTTAGTTCCATGTCCTTTTAAGTCTTCAAGTCTTCGCATCAGTCTTCCACTAGCGCTATCAAGATTGTATCCTGAAAGATTAAGCATAGCAATATAATTTTCTTTATCTCTTTGTTCTTTGGGGTCAAAATAAAAATTTAAGTTATTAAAAACTTTTTTTACAATTACATCCTCAAGTGGAAATGAAGTATAATTTTCTTGAGCTAATAACATAATCGGTTTTAAGGTAATGTGATTTAATTCTCTAGCTTTTTCACTATTTTTTCATCAAATTAATGATATAGCACTTTCGCTAGCATGAAAAAATTTTCTATTTAATAAATAGCCCTCTTTAAATTCCATATTTATTAAATGTTGCGATTTTCAATATTTAATAGGACTATATAAAATTAAACTATCTCCTTCTTTTTTTAAATAATACTTAAAAGCACTTCATATAAATTGGCTAGATAATTCATTAGCTATTCTACCATTAGTTACATTTTTAGTCATTTCATTTTTTACAAATGTCTCTCTAACTTTTCCTACCCCAATTTTTCTAAGGTTAGTAGTTTCGTCTCTGTAAGGAGGATTTTCTAAAATTATAACTGTACATTTTGGGTTCTCAATATATTCTTTACATTCTGGGAAAATATCTTGCTTTAAAGCATCTCCCCCATTTAAAAGTCCATCTTTATGATTCGGCTGGGGGGGATTATTAATTTTACTTTTTCACCAATACGTTTATTTAAAACAATTCATTCTCAAAGTTCATATGTCGAAACAATAGTGTGAGATAATTCTTCATCTGTAAATAACTCTTCTAAATTACCAGTTCCAGCGCATCTGTCAATAATTACATAATCATTACCTTTGGGTCTTTCATTTATTGCTTTTTTTACTAATTCATAAGAATATTTCGCATATTCTTTATGAGTATAAAACGCGCCCAATTTAGCTTTGTTATTAGGATCATTTAACAGATCCATAATATATTTAAATTCCTCTTCCTTCCCCTTTCAAGGATTGATGAATTGAGAAAATTCATTAGGTTTTTTTAATTCTTCAAAAAAATCAGTTTTATTAGCATTTGGAACAGATTTGTAATATCTTTCAGCTCAACCAACAACACAATATTGATCAATATTGATTTTAGTAAAACTAATATCATTCATTATTTTTAGAATTTCTTCCATTCCTTCTTTTTTAAAAATATTTTTAATAATTACAGGTTCGATGTTGTTTTCGTTTATAAAATCATTATTTTTTTTGCTTGCACCCCCAATATATATTTCTTCAATTTCTGAAATAAAATCAGCGGAATTATACAAAAATGCCTTTTCATCATTAAGTGAAATTAGCAAAATATTTTTAGGAATATTTTGGCCTTTAATTCTTTGTGAAGATAAATATTTAATAGCTTGAAATAAAACACTATTATAATTATTGATATGAATTTTAAATTCAAAAATAACACCTTTATATATTCCGTCAGTATTATTTATTAATTTTACATTTTCATCATTTTGATAATTAGGGTCTCAAATTCCAAATTTTGTAAAAAAAACTTTTTGTCCTTCTTTTTCAGTTGTATAATTAGCCATTATTTAATCCTATTTTTCTTTATTATTTAAACATTTTTTCTAAAATATTATTTAATATTTTATTTGCTAGTTGAGGATTTGCGCTTCCTTTTGTTTTTTTCATTATTTGGCCAAGTAAAAATTTCAAAACTCTTTCTTTTCTTGTTGTATATTCTTGAACAATTTCACTGTTTTCTTTTATTAATTCATCAATTATTTCTTTTATTTGATCATCATTTTCCAACTGCTTAATGTTGTATTTATCTACTAACTCATTAATAGTTAAATCTTCATTATTTTTATAAACAACTAATTCTTTTGCTTGTTTTGAAGAAATTTTATTTTTTGCTTCTAATTCTAATATTTCTCTTATATTTGATGCTGATATTTTAAGGTTTTTATAATCATAAACTTTTATTAAAGGCACAATTTCAGAAAATAAAAACTTTACACTTTTTGATTTATCACTAAAATTAATTTGTTCAAAAAAATTCAATAAATCAAGATCATTTATTAATTGTTCAATAAATTTATCAGAAATACCAAGATTTTTATATTCTTCAACTCATTCTCAGTGCATTTTTTCAATTTTTATACTATCAACAAAATCTTTTGTTAGTTTCATCATAGGGATGTTAGGTTCTGGAAAATAACGATAATCAATGCCATCTGTTTTTTCACGCATTACGATATTTTGTTGTAAATTATCATCAAATCTTTTAGTTTGCTGTAAAATTTCAACTTTATTTTCAAGTTTTTTGATTTGCTCTTTAACTTCTAATTCAATTGATTTTTTAATATTATTAAGTGAATTAATGTTTTTAATTTCAACTTTAACACCTAATTTATCTTTATCTTCACTGATAGAAAGATTTATATCAGCTCTTAAAGAACCTTCTTCTAACTTAGCATCAGATATGTTTAAAAATTTAGCAATTTTTATAATTTCTGAAACATATTCAGCAGCTTCATTAGCTGATTTTATTACTGGTTTTGTAACGATTTCGATTAATGGAACTCCCGCTCTATTATAATTTAATAAAGTTAAATCATCTTTGTGAATTTGCTTTGCTGTATCTTCTTCTAAATGAATTCTTTCTACCTCAATAACTTTTTCAACATCTTTATTTTTAATTTTTACTGTACCATTTTTTCCTATAGGTCTAAATTGTTGTGTTATTTGGAAACCTTTAGGTAAATCAGGGTAATAATAATTTTTTCTATCAAAAGCCAAATAATCATCGATTTCCATATTTAATGCTTTTGCTAATTTAATTGCTTTAATAACAGCCTCTTTATTAACTGTTGGCATTGTCCCTGGATAAGCGATGTCAACAAAGTTAACATTTTCATTTTCTATAGAATTAAAATCATTAAGTGCATTTGAAAACATTTTAGTTTTAGTGTTTAATTCTAAATGAATTTCAATTCCGATTGTAACATTATATTTACTTACCATTTTCAAGTTCCTTTATTTTTTCTTCTATTCATAAGCTGTAAGATAAAAGCTTTTCATCGTGATATAATTTAGCATCAATCGCAAGATTAAAAGGTAATTTTTCTTTTTCATCAGTTCCTAATTTTAAAGTTATTGAAGGATTTCAAGCTAAATTTGAAGCTGTTAAAATCGAATCAACATAATTAAATATTTTTGTTTCATTAATTAATGGTGCTATAGATGAAGCTGCTGGATAAATTAAAATATCATATTTAGAATGTATATCATCTAAATAATTTTTTATAATTCTTCGGATTTTTTGCGCTTTTAAAAACAATTCTTCTTGATTTTCTTTCTCTAAGAAAAATGAACCTAAAATAATTCTTTTTTGAACCATTTTACCTAAGTTTTTGCTTCTGCTATTTTCCATTATTTGTTCTCAATTTTCACCTTGTTCTCTTTTACCAAAAGCAATAGCATTTAAATTAGCTAAATTTGATGAAGCTTCTGAATAAGAAATAATTTCATAAACAGGCTTTACAGCTTTTAAAAGTATTTCATTAACTTCTACTTTTTCAACTGTTGTCTCCTGTTTTAATTTATTAATTAATTTGTTAAATTGATTAGAGATATAATCATCAACTTTTAAATCAAAAAAAGCAATTTTTAAAGGTTTTTTCTTTGCTGCATTATCAATTTTAACATCGATAGAAGTTAAATCTTTTTCATCTTTACCAAATAACACTTTAGCTATTTCAACACAATCAGCAACATTATGATTGAATCATGAAACTGTATCTAGCGAAGAAGCATATGCAAACATTCCATATCTTGAAACAGCTCCATAACTTGGTTTAAAACCAACTTTTCCAATATATGATGCCGGAAGTCTAACGGAATCACCAGTATCAGAAGCTAGTGCGAAACCAATATTTTTACTAAAAGTAGCAGCTGAACCTGAAGATGATCCACCTATTTTTCTTTTCAGGTCAAGAGGATGATGGATTAAACCATATGCAGAATATATTCCTTCTCCCCCTAAAGCTAATTCATCATTATGAACTTTAGCTACAAAAGATGCACCTTGATCTAAAAGCTTTTGGACTACTGTTGCATTATATGAAGGTTCAAAATTTTCTAAAAACAATGAAGATGCTTGAGTTTTTGCATCTTTTGTTGCAAAAATATCTTTGATTGTACAAACGACATCTTTTAACACGCCTTCATTTTTCTTGTTTTTTTCTTTATAAATAAAAGAAACAGAATTATTTTTGTTATTTTCCATTTCTTTTTTAGCTTCTGTTCAATTACCTTTAATTATCATTTTTTATCACCTTTTTTACAATAATAAAATCACTATTTTTTTCAGCCGCATTTTTTAAGATTTTACTTTTATTTTCTTTATAGTTTTTAGGTATATCCTCTCTTAAATTTAAATCTTCTAAATTTTCTATTCTTGTAAGTGGCATGACATTTGTTACATCAATTTCTTCAACCAAACTAAGTAAATCTATTAATTGATTGTAATCATTTTTCAAAAGTTCAATTGCTTCTTTACTAGGTTTTAACATAATTTTTTTAGCTAAATTTGTAATTTTTTCTTCATTTAATCATTGTTTTTTATCATTGTATTTCATCAATAATCTCCTTATTATTTAAATATTCTAAATTATTTTCTAAATTTAAAAATTTAATTTTTCATGAATGCAAAAATAATCTTTTTGCTTTGGTGCCCCCATATTTTAAATCCCCTTTCACAGGATTATTTAAATATTCTAAACTAACTCTTATTTGATGTTTTTTTCCTGTGATTAATTTAGCAAATTTTCTTCCATTTTCTTGATAAAAAATAGTTTTAGCAACAATATTACTTTTTTTAATAACAATCATTTTTTGATTTTTTTCATCTTTTTTTAAATTTAAAAAAACATTTATACTTTTGTTTAAAACAATATCCGATTCAAATAAATAAATTTTTTCAAAAAATTTTTGT
Source organism: Mycoplasma collis ATCC 35278 (assembly GCF_000701825.1). GTDB lineage: Bacteria > Bacillota_I > Bacilli_A > Mycoplasmatales > Metamycoplasmataceae > Mesomycoplasma_A > Mesomycoplasma_A collis. The sequence continues at coordinate 4,275 of NZ_JNJY01000023.1, read as the reverse complement.
TTATTTTTTAATTCAACTAATGATTGGTAGTTTTTTGCATAAACCATTATTCCAGATGTTTTTTTATCTATCCTATTTACATGAGAAGGAATAAAAGAATCTTTTTGTTGAAAATTTAAATAATTTAATATTTGTTTATCTAAACAATTAATCTCGCTGTGAATTGCAATATTTTGGCTTTTAGATACAACCAAAATATTTTGATCTTCATATAAAATTTTAAAATCATACTTTTTTTGATTCTTAGATTTAAAAAAAACGTTATTAATTTTACTTTTATCTAAACCATAAACTATAATTTCATCACCATTTTTTATTAAATAATTTTTGTTATTATTCCTTTTCGAATTAATAACAATTTCTTTTAATCTAAAAATTTTTTCTATTTTAGATTTAGGAACTTTATTTAAAGTTTTTATTAAAAATTTAAACAAAGTTCTACCATCATCGTTTTCAGTTGCTATAAATTTTTGCATAAAATTATTTTACTAGTTTAACAACTAATTGTGTAAAAAAAATATTTAATTAAGGTATAATTTAAAATATTATTTTAAATAAAGGTGGTATTATGAGTCATAATTATGATGCAAATAGTATTCAAACTTTAGAAGGCTTAGAAGCGGTTAGAAAAAGACCTGGAATGTACATAGGTGGAACAGGTTTAGTTGCTTTACATCATTTAATTTGAGAAATTGTTGATAATTCAGTTGATGAAGCTTTAGCTGGATTTGCTAACCAAATAAACATAACAATTTCAAAACAAGGTTATGTAAAAATTAGTGACAATGGTCGTGGAATTCCAGTAGGAATTAATGATAAACATGGAGTATCAGCTGCCGAAGTTGCGCTAACTATTTTGCATGCTGGAGGAAAATTCGATTCAGATGTTTATAAAGTTTCAGGTGGTCTTCACGGAGTTGGTGCTTCAGTAGTTAATGCTTTAAGTTCAAATTTAAAAGTATGAATTAAAAGAGATTCTAAAATTTATTTTCAAGAATTTGTAAATGGCGGAAATAAATTGGATGATCTTAAAATTATTGGTGAATGTGATGAAAATGATACAGGAACTACAATTGAATTTATTCCAGATTTTACTATAATGGAAAAAAACGAATTTAAGTTTGATATGATTGTTGATCGTATTAAGCAAACAGCGTATTTAACTAAAGGATTAAAATTTGTTGTAAAAGATGAAAGAGTTAATATTGTAAAAGAATTTTGTTTTGAAGGTGGGATTATCGATTACATTAGCGAATTAACTCAAAGCTATGAAAAAATAATTGAAAAACCAATTTATGCAGAAGGTGTATATTCAATAAATAACGAAACAAATCCAGTTAGTGTTGAAGCAACTATTCAATATGTTTTGGAAGATAGAGAAGAAATGCTATCTTATGCTAATAATGTTTACAACAAAGAAGGCGGAACGCATGAAACAGGGCTTTTTGATTCAATATCAAGAATTATTAATAATTATGCTTTAGAAAATAAAATTTTTAAAACAGAAAATGATAAATTTTCTCGTGAAGATCTAAAAGAAGGCTTATTTGCTGTTGTTTCTATTAAGCATAGTGATCCTATGTTTGAAGGACAAACTAAAGGAAAATTAATCAACAAAGATGTAAGAATAGCTGTAAATAAGATTTTTTCTTTACAATTTGAACGTTATTTAAAAGAAAATCCTTCTGAAGCTAGAAAAATTATTGAAAGAAATTTACTAGCACAAAAAGCAAGAAAAGCTGCAGCGAATGCTAGAGAAGCTACAAAAAGAAAAAACAGTTTTGAAATTGGTTCGCTTCCAGGTAAATTGGCTGATTGCACAACAAAAAATGCTGAAATAGCTGAATTGTACATTGTAGAGGGGAATTCGGCTGGTGGTAGCGCTAAAATGGGACGTGATAGACATTATCAAGCGATTTTACCATTAAGAGGAAAAGTTATTAATTCACAAAAAACAAGTGATGAAAAAGTCTTTAAAAATGAAGAAATATTATCATTAATAACCGCTTTTGGAACTGGTATTGGTAGTGAATTTAATATTAACAAGCTTAGATATCATAAAATAATTATAATGACTGACGCTGATGTTGATGGTTCACATATTAGAACATTACTTTTAACATTTTTATATCGTTATTTCAAACCTTTAATTGAATATGGTTTTATTTATATTGCACAACCACCACTTTATAAAATATCACAAAATAAAAAAGATTTTTATGCTTATAATGATAAACAAAAAGAAGAAATTTTAGCAAATTTAAAGGATAGTAAATATTCAATCCAAAGATATAAAGGGCTAGGTGAGATGGATGCACAACAACTTTGAGAAACCACTATGAACCCTTCAATTAGAAAAATGTTACAAGTGCAAATTCATGATGCAATGATAGCTAGCCAAGTTTTTGAGCAATTAATGGGTGGCGAAGTTTTACCTAGAAAAGAATTTATAGAAGAAAATGCTCAGTTTATTAAAAATATTGACTTATAAAATTTTCAAGGAATAAAAAATGAATTTTTTTAGCAAATTAAAAATTAGACTTTTCGGGGATGCCGAACAAAAAGAAAAATTAAAACAAGATAATTTAGAAAAAAAGATCCAAAAATTTGAAAAACAAAATCAAAAAGAATTAGAAAAAAAACTTGCTAAAGAAAATAAGATTAACAAATATGTTGCAGGTTTGCAAAAATCTAATATGTCTTTAACTGAAAAAATTAGAGAACTACAAAATTCCAAAAACAAAATAAATGAAGAATTTTTTGAAGAATTAGAAGAAATTTTAATTATGTCAGATATTTCATTTTCACTAGTTCAGACAATGATATATGAAATTAAAAAAGAAGTAAAAAACGAAAATATTGAAGATCCAAAATTAATTGGCGAAATTATAGCGGATAAAATTTATACAATTTATGCTAATAATTCTTTTGTAGACACTAATCTAAATTTTGTTGAAAACAAATTAAATATTTTTCTTGTTGTTGGTGTAAATGGAAGTGGTAAAACAACATCAATTGCCAAATTAGCAAAAAAATATCGCGATCAAAATAAAAAGGTTTTAATTGCTGCAGGCGATACTTTTAGAGCTGCAGCTGTTGAACAATTAGAAATATGAGCTAATCGAGCAAAAGCTGATGTTTTAAGCCCTAATGCAAATGAAAAAGATCCGGGTTCAATTGTTTATAGAGCTTTAGATAAAGCGATTAATGATAAATATGATTTATTAATTATCGATACAGCTGGGAGACTACAAAATAAAATTAATTTAATGAATGAACTAGCAAGAATTAACAATATAATTCAAAAGAAAGTTCCTGATGCTCCTCATGAATCGCTTTTAGTTATCGATTCAACAACAGGTCAAAACGGAATATCACAAGCTAAATATTTTAAAGAAGTTACGCCAATTTCTGGAATTATTTTAACTAAAATGGATGGAACAAGTAGAGGTGGAATTATTTTATCTATTAAAGATGAATTAGATATAAATGTTAAATTAATTGGTTTGGGTGAGAAAATGGAAGATTTACAAGAATTTGACTTAGATGCATTTATTTACGCATTAACAAAGGATTTAATTGACACAAAATCAGCAAATTAATAAAAATAAAATTAATCAAGAAGAAAAAAATAATTTTATTGAATTATTTAAAAAATATTCAAATTTTTTAACTCAAAGTCAAAAGCAAGTTTTTGAATTATATTTTTTTCAAGAATTAGCGATATCATCAATAGCGGAAATAATTGCTACTACTAGACAAGCTGCTTTTGATAGTTTAAAAAAAGCAAAAGATAAACTATTAAAAATAGATAATAAATTGAAAGGAAAATAATTTATGTGATTAACTATAGGTCAAATTATAATTTTCTTTTTTTGACATTTTTTCTCTTGTTTAATTTTAGTTTACAGAATTAAAAAACCTTATATTCAATTTCGTAAAACCCATGTTTGAGGGAAAATTGAAAAATTTAATTTATTAACTTTTAATACTTATGTTTTCGCTTCGTTAGGTGGACTTATTATCTTGATTTATAATGTTTTAAACAAAATTCCTATTTTTGAATTAGCTGTTTTTATCTGTGTCTTAGCAATTCTAGTTTATATAACAATTGTAAGTTTTTATATATTAGAAATTTATGTATATTTAAAAGTAAAACAAAATCCATTGTGACTATATAAAGAAAAAAATTATAAAGAAACTATAAAAGAATAAAAATAAATATGAATATTTAACTTGTTTTTAAAAAATTAAAAGCAAGTTTTTTTTTTTTTT
>NZ_JNJY01000022.1 GCF_000701825.1 Mycoplasma collis ATCC 35278 | reverse complement strand
TGTTCAGCATATTCAATTTCTGCTTCAGCTAATGCAGTTTGACTAGAAGGAGATCAATAAACAGGTTTTAACTCCTTGGTTAAATAACCATTTAAAGCCATTTTTTTTAACAATTCAAGTTGCATAGCTTCGAATTTTGGATCTAAAGTTACATAAATTTTATTTCAATCAGTTAATATTTGTAATTTTTTAAATTGTTTTTTTTGATTTTCTATCTGTTCTAGAGCATATTCTTTAGCTTTTGTTCTTAAAAAAGCTGAATCAATATTTTTGTGATCTTTTTTAATACTTTGTAGCATTTTTAATTCAATAGGCATTCCATGTGTATCTCAACCACAAACCAAAGGTGAGTAATAACCTTTTAAATTTTTATATCTTACAATAATATCTTTTAAAATTTTATTTAAAGCATGTCCAATATGAATATCCCCATTAGCATAAGGAGGACCATCATGCAACACAAATTGTTCATTTTTTTTATTTTTAGCTAAAATTTGCTCATAAATTTTATTTTTTTCTCAAAAATCAGAATATTTCATTTCTTTAACCTTCAAATTCGCTTTCATCTCAAAACTAGTTAAAGGCATGTTTAATGTATTTTTATAATCTTTTTTCATTAACCCTCCAATTATTTAATTATTCAACATTTAATAAATTATTTAATTAAATATTATAAATTATAATATTAAAAAAACGTTTATATTGTATAATTAAAAGAAATATTTTAATACTAAATATATTTTTCTTTAAATATTTACTAAATAAATGTGAGGTGAAAAATGGAAACAACATCTAAAAATGAAACATTTTCAAATGCTAACTTAGAAGATAATGTAGTAGTTACAGAAGTTTATTCAAGAAAAGCTAGAACTCCAAGAATAAGAAGAAATAGATGAATTTTTGGAATATTTTTAAGCACAATAATAGTTGGTTTAGCTGCTGGTAGTTCTTATTTAATTTATCATCTTGTTCAACAAAATATAGAAAGAAAAAAACTTAAAGAAGAACAAGAAGAAAAAAGAAATTTACCAAAAGAACAAACAACAGAAAATCAAAAGTAATTTCTAATTATTTTTGATTTATTTTTTAATTTAAATTATTTATGGATAAAAGTAAGATAAGAAATTTTTGCATCATTGCACATATAGATCATGGTAAATCAACATTAGCTGATCGAATTTTAGAAATTACCAATGCTGTTGAAAAAAGAGAGTTAAAATCTCAACATTTAGATTCCATGGATTTAGAACAAGAACGTGGAATTACAATAAAGCTCAACTCTGTTCAATTAAAATATAAAGATCATCTCTTTCATTTAATTGATACCCCAGGTCATGTAGATTTTACTTATGAAGTTTCTCGATCATTAGCAGCTACAGAAGGGGCGTTATTGTTGGTTGATGCAACACAAGGTATAGAAGCTCAAACTTTAGCAAATGTTTATCTAGCTATTGAAAACAATTTAGAAATTATACCTATTATCAATAAAATAGATCTACCTTCTGCAGATCCAGAAAAAACTAAAAAAGATATAGAAAATATAATCGGAATACCTGCGGATGATAGTATTTTAATTTCGGCAAAAACAGGTCTAAACATTGATAAAGTTTTAGATGCTATAATCGAAAGAATACCAAGCCCTAAAAACGCTGATGATTCCAAACCGTTAAAAGCTTTAGTTTTTGACTCTTATTATGATATTTACAAAGGAGTTGTTTTATTAGTTAGAATTGTTGAGGGAACTATTGCAATTGGACAAACCTTTTATTTAATGTCGAATAAAAAGAAATTTCATGTTGTAGAATTAGGTGTTAAAACTCCTGCAGAAGTTAAAAAAGATAAATTAGTTTCAGGAGAGGTTGGTTGAATTGCTGCTTCCATTAGAAATGCTAAAGATATTTCAGTGGGTGATACTATAACATTGATTGATAATCCTACAAAAGAACCTTTATCAGGTTATAAAAAATTAAAACCTGTTGTTTATACAGGGTTTTATCCTGTTGATGGCAAAGACTTTAATCTTTTAAAAGAATCATTAGAAAAAATTTCTCTTTCCGATTCTTCTATTGCTTACGAAACAGAATCATCTAAAGCATTAGGATTTGGTTTTAGAATTGGATTTTTAGGAATGTTGCATATGGAAGTTTTACAAGAAAGATTAGAGAGAGAATTTAATGTAAATTTAATAGCAACAACGCCATCTGTAGAATTTAATGTTTATAAAACGGACAAAACTATGGAAAAAATTTCTAATCCTTCACTTTTTCCAGAACCAACATTTATTGAAAAAATTGAAGAACCATACATTAAAACAACAATTATAGTGCCTGAGGTTTATGTAGGTTCAGTTATGGAACTGTGTCAAAATAAAAGAGGTAATTTTGTTGATGTTGAATTTATTGATCAAAATCGTAGAAATGTAGTTTATGAATTACCACTTGTTGAAATAGTTTTTGATTTTTTTGATATTTTAAAATCAATTTCAAAAGGTTATGCGACATTTGATTATGAAGTTATTGGCTATAAACAATCCCCATTAGTTAAACTAGATATTCTGCTCAATGGGGATAAAATTGATGCTTTTTCAATAATTGTTCATAAAGAATTTGCTTACAACAAAGGAAGAGAATTAACACAAAAACTTAAAAAAGCTATTCCAAGGCAAAACTTCGAAGTTCCAGTTCAAGCTGTAATTGGAGCCAAAGTAATAGCTCGTGAAACAATTAAAGCTTATAGAAAAGACGTAACAGCTAAACTTTATGGTGGTGATGTTACAAGACGTAAAAAATTATTAGAAAAACAAAAAGAAGGTAAAAAGAGAATGAAAGCTATAGGTTCTATTGAAGTGCCTCAAGAAGCTTTTCTTGCTATTTTAAAAAAAGACGTCCAATAAGGATAAGGAGGCGATATGCAATTTTTAGTAAAATCTAAAAAAAATAAAATTGATGAATTAAATGAAATTGAAGAAAAAGCCGATGATTTAAAAGAACATGTTAAACCTGAACAAGCTTTAAAGGTTTTTAGAAATGAAACAATATTTTTAATTTTAAATCTTATAGTTTACTTTATTTTAGTTTTTTCAGTTGGGATTTACACTATTTTATTAGCTACAAACCAATTTAAAACAGCTTTTAAAATAACAACAAAAGATGTAAATTGAAGTTGATTAATTATACCAATTTTAATTTTATTATTTACATCATATAAATTAATAAAAACATCATTACTTTTATGAGAAATAAAGAAAAGCACAAAAAAATTCCAATCAGAATCTGAATATGATAAGAAAAATGCTTCATTTATAATGATAAAAATTTATAGAAGATTAGTTTTATCACAAACACATCACAATTGATTATCCTTTATAGCTATTTTTTATACAACTGTTATAGCTTCAATATTTTATGGATTTTTAAAATGAAAATTTGCAAGAGAAAGATTTGTAGATTTTATTCCTAGTGAAAACTATTTATTTACAGTTGTGGGGATTATTTTAGGGACTATCATACTTATTTGAGCTATATTTTCAATTATAAGATTTAAAAGAAAGTCAGAAATAAACCACCATTTCGGAATTGAAATAACACATTTTGATGGTATTGAAAATTCCAAAAGATTTTTAAATAGAATTTATTTAAAAGGCTTTATTTTTTCAGTTATTTTAATATTTGTAATAATGTATTTCACCATAAAATACATTTTTAAAATTATTGGTGCTTTTACAAAAAAATAGTTTTTATTCAAACAAAAAACAGAAAAGAATTTTATCTTCTCTGTTTTCCTAAAATAAACATTCAAGTGCAACACTTTTGTGTTTGTTTTTTTTATTTTGCAATTTTTTTATTAAGAATTTAATAAAAATATTTATATTACAATTAATTAAAAAAACCAAAAACTATATAAAAAATCTTTATATATTTTTTTTATATTGACATATAATTAAAATATATTGAATTTTGTTAATTTACAAAAGAGTTTAAAATGAAAAAAAATAAATTTTTTACAGATTTTGATTTATATTTAGAAAAATGAAATGGCTATTCATGAGAAGAGGTTAAATCAGTAACCGTTGTAAATAGTAATGTTGAAGTAATTGATTATAAAGTTAATGAATCTGATAAATATAGGATAAGAGTTAAAAAATATTCAAACATTTTTGAAAATTCGATAAACGATGTTTTGGCGGTAACATATGTTAAAAATTAAACTTAAAAAAATGTTTTGCTATGTTGGAGCAATTTTAAGCTTAGGAAGCTTTTGAACTTTAACTAGTTGTTCATATTTAATTAGAATTGAAGATAATAATATAGATACAAGTGCTCAAAATATTGACGATTTATTGAAAAAATATAAAAAAGAATATGATAAAAACTTTTTTAAATAAAGAGAAAATAAAAAAATTAAATTCAAAATCAAAAAATTTAATAAATAAATTATATGAAAAATGAAACATTACTAAAAAAAATATTATTCGACATTATTCAGCTGGAAATATTGATAAAAAGGAAAAAGAATTTATTGATAATAAACAAATGTTTATATCACCTAAAACAATCGAATCTATTAGAAATAAAAATGAGTTTATTATAACTAATAAAAATGATTATATAAAATATTTCCCAAATTATAAATTCAAAAATTTCCAAAAAAATAAAAATTTTTTCAAAACACATAATGTAATTGCATTTTTTATAGATGAAGCTGAAAGACTCTTTAGCTTTATTGATCATATTTACCCAAAAAAAATAAACAATAAAATAATAATCAAACGTTTTAATTTAAAAGACGTTAATATGCATATTAAACTCCCCACATATGTCGATTCTGAATATATATTTTTCTTTCCTTATGAAAAAAAATATGAAATTGAATTTATTAATGATAAATTAAAAACTCTTGAATCTATGGAGATTTTATTTAAAATAAGTAATGAAAATAGTGATTTCAATAATGATTAATAAATTTATTTAATTAAATAAAATACAAACAAAAAAGTATTGCGTTTTAAAGTTTATTTCAAAAACCAGAAAAGAATTTTATCTTCTCTGGTTTTTATTACAAATTTTATAAATAAGTTTAATTACTTAAATTTATAAAGTCTTTTATTGTTTTAAAATATAGTATAAAATTTTCAAAATAAAGCATATGTCCTGTTTGTGGGAAAACTTCAATTTGAATATTTTTAACATTTTCTTTAAAATATTTTATACATTCTTCACGATCAATTACAACATCTTTTTCACCCAACATAAGCAAAGTAGGGATATTTATTTTATTTAATCCTTCTTCAATTTTATTCATTAAATCAATATTAGGTAAAGATCGCCCTAACTTTAGAATATTAGGGTTATTATATAAATAAGGGTTAAATTTTTTCTTTTCTATAGTGTTGAATTTTTCACTATTTATAATTGCATCGCCATCAAAATATAATCCTTTAATAAAGGTTTTAAATTCTTCAAATGTTTTAGGAAAATAATGTTGTCTAAAACTGTTTTTAAGTTTTAATGAACTTTTATTCATTGGTGCTACATAAATTAACTTAGAAAATAATTTAGGTTCCTTTGAATATGCTAAAGAAATAATTCCTCCACCCATAGAATGACCAATCGCTATTACATTTTTTAATTCATTTTTTTTAATAAATTCAATTAACAAATCAGCAAACTGATAAACAGAAACTTCATGATTATTTTTAGGCTCAAGTAAACTGTTGCCAGGAAAAGCTATAGCATAGTAGTCGTTATCTGTTCATTTGTTAGCAAAAATATTATGAATTTCAGGTCCAGAATTAAACCCATGAACAAAAATAATAGGTTCTTTATTTGCTTTTTTATTATCAATAAATACAAAAGGATAATCATATAAAATCTTTTTCATTTTTTTATTATATTAAACAAATAAAAAAAACACCCAAATTTAATTTTAAATTAAGATGTAAATTTTTATTTTTTCTTTTTAGATCAATCGACATATTTTCTTTTGAAAACTTGACTAGAACCTGGTACTGATTTTACAAATTTACATTTAGGAAAATTGGAACAACCAATAAATTTCTGTTTTGTAGCTTTATTAAAACGATAAATTAAATCTACATTATCTTCAGGACACAATTCATCAGCTTTTTGCACAACTGTAGTTTTTTCTATATGATCTTTAGATGTTTCGACATTTTTTTGGAAATAATCTCAAAAATTATCTAAAACATTTTTATAATCTTCTCTTCCTTCTGCTATCTCATCGAGTTTAGTTTCGATTGTGGATGTATATTTTTCATTAATTATTTCGGGGCTAATTAATAATAATTTTTCTAAAACTTTGATACCAAAATTTGTAGGTATTAAAGTTTTTTCTCCACTTTCTACATATAATCTATCTTTTAGTGTTTTAATAGTGCTAGCAAAGGTAGAAGGTCTTCCAACTTTGATTTTATCCATTGCTTCAATTAAAGATCCATCATTGTATCTGCTAGGTGGTTGTGTTTGAGAATCGCTTAATTTATATTCTTTAATTTCTACAATATCATTTTCTTTTAAATTCAATAAATCAGCTTTATTTTCTTTATCTTCAAAAATTTTGTAATATCCATCAAAAATAATTTTAGATTCTGACATTTTAAAAGTATATTGTCCATTATTAAGTGTGTATCTATAAATTTCTCTTTTTGGCACTTTCATAATTGCTTGTAATGAATTTTGATAAATTAATGAATAAATTTTATAATCAACATCATTTAAATTAAATTCTTCTTTTGCTTTAGCAGGAGTTAAATTTAAATCAGTAGGTCTTATAGCCTCGTGAGCATCTTGGTCACCAGCAAAACCTTTAACATCATCAGCAATATAATCAATACCAAAGTTCTTTTCAATATATTTTTTAGCATGATTTAAAAAAGTCTGACTTAATCTTGTTGAATCTGTTCTAGGATAGGAAATTAGTCCGCCAGAACCATAACCTTCATATAAGTTTTGCAAGCTAAATTGAACAACTGATGAAGACATTCCTGATTTTTTATATAAAACAGATTGTTTAAAAGGAGTGATTTTAGCTTCTTTTTTTTGACTTTTTTCAATTTTAGTAACTATTAAATCACCTTTATTTTGTTTCAAATTATCATTAAGATGATTGAAAATTTCTTGAGATTCAGTTGGAGCAATTCAACTAGGATTATTTTCATAAGGTTTTTCAGCATTAAAATATTCAAACTCAATGTTTTCATTATGTTTGTAAATACCTTTAATTGTTGAAAACTTTATTGGTATAAATTTATTTCTTTCAATTTCTTTATCAATTATTAATTTAAGTGCAACAGATTGAACTCTTCCAGCTGTAGGGGTTATAGGCGCTTGAGTTATTTTTAAATCTAATAATCTTGATAATCTAAAACCAATAATTCGATCAAGAATTCTTCTAGTTTTTTGAGCATTTACTAAACTTGTATTAATTAATATTGGGTTTTCTAAAGCTTTTAAAATAGCATTTTTAGTTATCTCATTATATTTAATTCTTTTATATTTATCTTCAATCTTTAATAAATCAACTAAATTTCAAGCAATAGCCTCTCCTTCACGATCAGGGTCGGTTGCGATTAAAATTTCATCATATTTTTTAACTGCTTTTTTAAGTTCTTTAATTGTTTTTTTCTTATCACTTTTTTCTTCATAAATTGGCTCTCAAGTTTCTAAATTTACACCAAAACCATATTTTCCAGAAGTTTTTAGTTCTAAAATATGACCCACTGAAGCCATTACATCATAATTTTCGCCTAAATATTGTTTTATAGTTTTAATTTTATTTGGGGATTCAACAATTACTAATTTTTGCATTTTTTAATTATAACAAATTTTTTATTAATTTTTTAAAAGGACAAAAATCAAAAATAAATTTAAAAATGACTTGTTTTAAAATTATTTTTTTAAAAATAAATAAATGAAATAAATACTTTTTCATTTTTTAAAAAAAATAAAAATGTGAAATATTTATTAAAATTTAATTTTAAATAAAACCATATATTATAATTTTTTTAAAAAATTTAAAATCAAGGAGAATAAAATATATGAATATAATAATTAAAGAAAATGAACAGCAAATAGCAGATTTTGTTGCTGATATTATCAAAAGTGAAATCAAAAATAAACCCAATTTAAACATTTGTTTTGCAACAGGGAAAACACCGATAAAAACTTATCAAAAATTAATTGAAATGTATCAAAATAAAGAAATTGATTTTAGCCAAATCACAACTTTCAATTTAGATGAATATGTTAATTTAGAACCAACTCATCCTAGTTCATATCATTATTTTATGAATAAAAATTTATTCAATCATATAAATGTGAAAAAAGAAAATATATATTTACCTAATGGAATAGGGAATATAGAGAAAAACTCTGAAAATTATGAAAATATCATCACTAAAAAAGGTGGTATTGATTTAATGATTTTAGGTATCGGAACAAATGGACATATTGCTTTTAATGAGCCAGGATCTACAAAAGATCAAAAAACAAGAGAGGTAAAATTAACTCAAAGCACTATCGAAAGTAATAAAATATATTTCCAAAATGAAAATGACATTCCTAAAACCGCTATTTCTATGGGAATAGGGACTATTTTAAAAGCTAAAAAAATTATTTTATTAGCAAGTGGAAGTTCAAAAGCAGTTGCAATTGAAAAAGCAATAAATGGTCCAATAGATTCAAAATTACCGGCAAGTTTTTTACAAGAACATGAAGATACAATGTTTGTAATTGATAATGATGCAGCGGAACTTTTATAATGAAAGTAAAAATTTTAAGTGAATTAAACTTATTTCCTTCAGGTTATTTAAATTCTCATAGTTATCGTATTCCTTCTTTATTGAAGTTATCTAATGGTAAAACAATAGCAATTGTCGATCAAAGATTAGACAGTCAACTAGATGCTCCATATAGCAGAATTAACCAAATTATTAGAATTAGTGAGGATGGAATAAAATGAACTGAAGGTAAAATTATTTTTAAATTAGAAACATTTAGGGAAGAAAACAACCCAAGTTTTATAGATTCAGTTATTGTAGAAGATAAAATTAATCAAACAATTTATTTAGCAGTTGATGTATGACCAGGAAGCAGCGGGCTAATGCCTATTGTTGAAAAACAAAATCCGTTAAGCGATCATTTTTTAGGTTTTAGCGAGGATTTAAAATACCTAAAACTTTTAAAATGAAATAGCAGTTCTAAGTTTATATTAAAACCTTATGAAGATGAATACTTAAAAAATAGATGATTTAGGGCTTATGAAGTAATAGATGGAAAGTGAAACAATACATTAAAATTCAATTTAAAAATTACAAATATTTTTGTTGATAATAATTTTGATAGTGAAACTGGAATTTTAAAAGGTGCTGTTTATGAAAATATAAACGAAACAAAAAATATTTTTAAAGCAAAACCAGTTTGCTCTATTTGGGACGGGATTAATCTAAAAAATCCAAATTATAAAAATCCTAAATATTACATTTCTTCAAGCCCTTATCTATATTTATTTAAAAGTGTAAACAATGGACTTAATTGAGAATTAGTAACTAATTTAAATAACCAAATTAATAAATTAAACCCTAAAACTAATGCGCTAGTTTGAGGACCAGGAAAGGGTCTTCAACTTCAAAATCAAGTAAATAAAGAGAAAAACGGAAGATTAATGTTTCCTCTTTATGAAGTGAATTATGCACTACCACTCTCAGCTTTCGTTACTTATAGTGATGATTATAAAACATGAAAAACTAGTTCATATTTAAACGATCCCAAATATAAAAATTGAAACTGACTTTCTGAAACGCAAATAGTGGAATCTAAAAATGGAACTTTATATGCTTTTGCTAGAAACCCTTATCAAAATAAACTTTGTATTTCTATTTCTAATGATGGTGGTGAAAGCTGAAGCGATTTAAACAAAAAAAACATTGATTATTTTTCAACAATTAATTATAAGCCAATAAATGCACAAATAATGCATGGTTTAGCTAATTTTGAATTTAGAAATAATGAATATATTTTATTAAGTTTACCTACTGAAAAAAGTAGAAAAAACGGCAAAATTTTTATTATAAAAAATTATGATTTTAAAAATATTCGAGAACTTTTCCAAATAGATAATATAAATGATTCTTTTGGTTATAGTACTATTGAAATCTTAGATATACAAGATAATTTTGTAGATTTTGCAATTTTATATGAAGTGAGCAAAACAAGAAATAAAGATTTAGAATGAGTAGGATTTCAAAAAGAAGAATCATCTGTCACAAAAGAACCCAGCGAAATTTTTTATAAAAAATTAAGAATTGAATTTGATAATTAATTTTTAATATTTTTAAATAAAAAAACAAACTTTACAATAAAAAAAATTTTTAAAAATTTTTAATTTTGTCTTGAAGTTTGTTCCCAAATTCTATTTCTAAGTGCAACACATTTAAAATTTTTAAAAAAGTAATAAAATTTTAAATGGG
>NZ_JNJY01000021.1 GCF_000701825.1 Mycoplasma collis ATCC 35278 | reverse complement strand
TGTTTCTCATTTTGTTAAAAAAAATACAAGAAAAAAATTCACTTGTTTTAGTAAAATAGCATTTCAAAATTTAATTTTTTTAAATCAAAAAAATGATAAAATGATTGATTTTTTTTAACAAAAATAATTAGATAATCAAAATCAGTATTTTTGAGAAATAAAATAAGTTATTAAAAAATTAATAATTGATAGTTCAAATCTATAATACTATGTATTATAAAGCATAAAAAATAATGCAATTATTAACAAAATGCCTAATAAAGTCACTTTGTTAATAATTGTTAATAATGATTTTTTGATAAATTTATATTACTTTGTAATATAAGTTGTTTTTTTTGGCATCTCTGTTTAAGAGAATTATGCCCCTCTGCTCCGGCCTTTAAAGGTGCGCGTGCACGCGCAAGACTTTGACCACAATTATTAACAAAAACACACTACTTTATTTTTTTTATGTTATAATATCTTCAACGAGGTTAAAAAATATTTTTATTATTTTAAACTTCCCCACAAAATTTATTCACTATCATTTGTGATATTTTCTTTTTTTAGTTTTATAATTAGCGTAATTTGCTAAATAACCATATTCATGATGCGAATTTCTTTTAACTTCTCTACTAACTGTTGAAACATTAACACCTAAAATTTTTGCAATTTGTCTCAATGATTTATTTTTTTGAAGCATATGTTCAATTATTAATCTTTTATTTTTATCTAAATATAATATTTTTTAGTATAATTATAAACTGTATAATTATTATTCATAGTTCTCCTTTTTTTAAATGGGGGGAGCTTTTTTTATATAAAAAAAGGTGCCTCCCATTTAAAATTTTATTACTTTTTTAAAAATTTTAAATGTGTTGCACTTAGAAATAGAATTTGAAAACAAAAAATATGCTTTTTTTGCTATTTTTTGTTTTTTGTTTTTATAATAAATCTCAACCTAAATATGTTCATTTAATATTCAGTATATTATCTTTATCAATAAACTTTTTATTTTTATCATAATATTTTTTATATCATTCTAAAGAATAAAAAGGGATGCGACCTTGATATAAAAGTCTAAAACCTTTAAAATCTAAATGAACTTTTATATTTTCATTAATATTGAAAGTAATAATGGCATTTTTATCTAATTTTACTCAGTTATTATAATTGATAGTAAAATTAATTTTTCTATATTTTAAGCATTTGTTAAATTTTGAAAAATCTTCATCACCATTAAATGATAAAATTGCTTCTTTCTTATAAATTTCAGTTTTTGCTATTAAAGTATCTAACGTGTGAAATTTTTGCATTGTAGAAGCTTTAATGGATTTGCTAAAAATACTTAAAAATGAAGGAAGAATTCAAAAACCATCATTATTATGGTTTATTTTGATTATTTTTGGCATTATTATAAATTATTTTCTATAAAATAACTAATTCCATCTTCATCATTTGATTTAGTTATAAAAGTTGCACTTTTTTTAACAAGATCACTAGCTTGGAACATTGCTACTGAAAATTTTGCTTTTTCAAACATTGAAATATCATTATTTTCATCACCAAAAACTAATGTTTTATTAAGATTTAAATTAAATTTTTTAGCAATAATCTCTATTCCGTTTCCTTTAGTAGAATTTACTTTCATAATATCAATAACATCTTTGTGTGATTGAACTAGATAAATTTCTTCAATTAATTTAAGCTCTTTTTGAGCTTGAATTAAATCATCATTATTACTGTCTGTTTTTATAATTAAAAATTTAACAATATCTATTTTTTGTTTCAATAAATTTTGAGTTTCAATTTTATTTATCGCAACAAAATCACTTCTATATTGTGGTGATTTTGTTTCATTAGAAGCATTAATTCAATCAAATCATTTAGAATGTTTTTGATTACTATAACCATACATTTTATTAGTGCTATAAATTAAGAATGTTATATTATTTTTAATTAAGATATTGATTATTGTTTCATTTTGCATTTCACTAAATGAATTACTGTAAATTAATTCATTTTTTTTATAATCATAAATTAATGCCCCATTACATGAAATAATTGGTAAATCAGGATTTAATAAAGCAATTTCTTGTTTTAAAAAATAATATGGTCTTCCAGTGGCTATTCCAAAGAGTTTTTGGTTATTTTGTAAGTTTTTGATTATTTTAAGGCTATTATTTGAAATAGTTTTATCACTTTGTAATAAAGTACCATCCATGTCGCTAAATATTACATCAACATCTTTTAAAATACTAAAATTAGGCTTTTTTTGTCCATAATACGAATTTACGCCATGTTTTCTTTGGTAATGTTTTTCTTGTAATGTTAAATTTGCACTTTGTTTTTGTGGATTGATAATTTGACTAAATAATGCCATTTTAGCAACTTGTTCTAATGTTAGGGCTAAATCTACTGCATCTTTAGCGCTTTTAGATGATCAACAAAAAGGCCCATGTTCTTTTACAAGCACAGCTCCCATTGCTTTAAAGCTAAGTTTTTTAGCTTTAAAGTGTTCTAAAATAACAACTCCAGTATTATGTTCATATTCACCATTAATTTCATCATCACTTAATTCTCTTGTACAAGGGACAGGGCCATAAAAATTATCAGCATGAGTTGTCCCTAATAAAGGAATATCTTTTCCAGCTTGTGCAAAAGCTGTTGCATATGGAGAATGACTATGCATAATTGCTTTTACTTCGGGTTGGTTTTTATAAATTATTGTATGAGTTGGTGTATCAGTGGAAGGATTATTTTTAGAATCAATTACATTATTATCTAAATCAACTACCACCATATCTTCTCAAGTCATTTTTTCATAACTAATACCACTTGGTTTTATAATCATATATTTACGATCTGAAGATATTTTAGAGACATTCCCTCATGTGTGAATAGCTAATTTATATTTATATAAAAGCATATTCGCTTCATAGACTTCTTTTTTTAAGGCTTCTATTTCAGTTTTATTCACCTTTAGCCTTCTTTCACTGTAATTTATAAAATTTTTTAGCTGCAACTAATTTAGCTACATTTTCTTCGAATGTTTCATTTTCTTTATTTTCAGATCACATTTCGATTAAAATTGGGCCTTTAAAATTTATTTTTTTAATTGCTCTAAGAGATTTTGGAAAATTTACAGTCCCTTCCCCTCATGGCACTTTTTTGAAAACTTTTTTTGTTGTATCTTTAAAGTGGAAAGCAACAATTTTATCACTAGCTAAAGTTATTTCATTTTCAATATCTTTAGTAAATTGTGATAAATTACCTAAATCTGGATAAATATAAAAATTAGGCATGTTAATTTGTTTTAAAAAATTCATACATTTACTTATAGTGCCAGCAAAAGGAGTATCCATTGTTTCAAAAGCTAAAGTAATACTATATTTTTGGGCTAATTCAGCGGCTTTTTTCATTCCTTCAATAAAACGTTTTTTTGATGTTTGATTTGATTTTTCATAATAAACATCATAAGCAGCTATTTGAATAATTCTAATCCCTAGTTTTTTAGCAAGTATTAAAGCTTTTTCCATTATTTCTAAAGCTTTTTCTCTATTTTTAGGATCTTTAGAACCAAATGAAAAACGACGATGTGCACTTAAACACATAGAATTAAAATAAAAATTATGATAATTTAAAACTTGTTTTAATTTATTAATTTTTTTATCTTCTCAATCTAATCTTTGAAGTCTTACATCGCTTTCATCGATACTTAATTCAATAAAATCAAATCCAGCTTGTTTAGCGATTAAAATTTTTTCTTCTCAATCAAATTTAGCATTAATTGCTTTTTCATAGATACCAAGAAAACGACTATTTTCAGTATTTTTTAAACTCATCTTTAAACTCCTTTGCTGCTTTTTGCGGATCTTTTGCATCTCTAATAGAACGTCCAGCTATAAAGATATAAATATTTATATCTTTGAAAAATTTAATATCTGCAACACTAACACCACCAGTTACTGTAACTTTAAATCCTATATCAGCTAATTTTTTAACTATTTCCAAATCTTTATCTGATCAATTTTTTCCAGCGGCTTGAGCATCACGTGCACGATGTCATACAACTTGAGTTGCTCCGCTTTTTTTTCACTCTTCAACTTGTGATCAACTGAAATTTGATGTCATTTCTATTTGAACTTCTTTATTAGAATTATAGCTATTAGCTAATGTTACAAGTTCTTTAATAGTTTCATTTTCAGCTGCACAAATTGCTGTAGTAAAATCGGCTCCATGATCATAAAACATTTTTCCAAAAACTTTAGCTGCATCAGCTATTTTTCCATCTACAACAATAATTTTATTTGGAAAATGTTTTTTGATTTCGGTTATTGCTTTTTTTCCTTCAGAAGCTAAAAGAATAGTTCCAACTTCAATAACATCAATTTCATTTTCAACTTTTTTAACAGAATTTATAGCATCTTCAATAGTTAAATTATCTAGTGCTATTTGTAATAAAGGTAAAGGCATTTTTTCCTATCTACTATTTTTATGATAAATATTTTGTAAAATCAATTTTTTCAATAATTGCAAAAACTTCTTCTTTAGTTTTTGCATTTAAAATTTCAGTAATTGTCGATTCTTCTTCAAATACAGCTGCAATTTGCGGTAAAGCTTCAGAAGTATGTACTTCCGAAGAAGTAGCTGCAAGAGTAATAAGAATTCTTACAGGACGCTCATCATTTTCAAAATAAACAGGATTTTTTAATGTTATTAAGGAAAATCCATTTTTTAATACTCCTGAATCACTTGAAGCATGTGGCATAGCTAAGTTATCAGCTATAATATAATAAGGTCCATGTTTTTTAGTACTCTCAATAATTGCTTCATAATAAGAATCTAAAACAACTTTTTTATCAATTAATGGTTTAGTAGCTAAATAAACAGCTTGTTGTCAATCTTTAGCTTCTAAATTTAAATTAACAGTGTCATATTTTTTTAAAATTTCTAATAAGTTAATCTTAGACATTTTACATTCCTAATGCTTTTTTAAAGGCTTCTTTAATTTCAGTTTCATTCATTAAATTTTTTACACCAACAATTTTAGCTTTTTGATCAGTTCTAAATTCAGGCGCTAAATGAATTGAAGTAATAATAAAATCAACAGAATTTGTCATTCCTTTAGATTGGCCCATGCTAAGAGCATCCACAGAAGCATCTAATCCTAATTCTTTTGCTATTTTTTGAACTTTTAGTTTAATTAGCATTGAAGTGCCCATTCCGTTACCACATGCTGCTATGATTTTTAATTGTGCCATTTTTTCCTCTTTCTAAATATGGAAATAAGTTAGCAAAAGCTAAATTATTTCCATATTTTATAAAAATTAATTTTAATTTATTTATCCAATTTAATTAATTGGGGTTTGATTTTTAACAATCTTTGTAAAAAGGTTGCTTTGGTTTGAATTCCTGTATCTATAATTTGAGCCAATAGAATTAGACCAATTATTAATAGAACTACCATAATTCAACCTAAATAAATATTTCAAGCTGAAAAAAGTAAAAATAATCCAAAAAATAGTGTTCAGTCTGACATTCCTATATAACCATCTTTAACAGGATTTAAAGTTACAATATTCTCTTTTTCAAACTCTTCTTTAATAAAGTAATTATTACCTTGACTAGCAATTGCATTAAGGGCGATAGAAATTACAACAATTTCTAAAAATCCAATAATTCCGGGAACTAATAAAGATGCTTTTCATCCTCCAGAAGCATTAGCATATACACCTAATGAACCTGAGTTGAAAAATAAAGTAATAAATAATGGAATAGTAATTAAAACAAAATTTTGTCCTGGGATAGCTGAAAGTCCAATGATTAAAAATACTCCTAAAAATTGTCCAATAACCCCAGATAAAAATCCATATGTTACAGAGTTAATACTAAATCCATAAACAGCAGCTACGTCTACAGCTACTACTGAATCAGGGATAATTTTTTCACTTATCCCTTGGAATGATTGTTGTAATTCAGTAATAAACATTCTAACACCTGTAATAAGTGCTAAAAGAGCGGCTACTATTCTTAATGATCCACCAATAATTAAGAAAATAATATTAGCATTTCTAAATGTTCCATTTCAAACATCTAGACCACCTCCAAAAATAACCTTTCCTTTTTCATCTTTTATTGCTTGAAAGGCATTAAATTTATCATTAACAATTCCAGGTTTGCTAATCATTAGAACTGCAAATAAAATTGTAAATAAAACCAAAATAATTAATGTTTGGGTAAAAATATTATCTTCGAATATTTTTAAATATTTTGGTAATTTACGATTTTCTGCTGAATCTTCTTTTTTACCAAAGAATTTTCCTAATTTATAAGAAGTTGCAATTCCGAACATTTGTTGGTGTCCGATTGCAAAATTTGCATTTTCAGTAACTTCGTTAGTAATTTTAAGTGTAGAAGAAGAACCTACAGCTCAATAAGTACCAACAAAAATTCCTGACATAATAATTAAAGGTATTTGCACACCAAGTGCATCTCAGTCATAACCTCTAAATAATAAAACATAGAAAATTGTTGTTACAACAGCTGATTGTTGTAACATAATGTGACCAGTGACCATCAAGGTATTGATGTTGGTTCATTTTTTTAGCGCTACTAAAATAATATTTATTATAAATCCAACAATCATAGTAAATGCTATAGCTGATAAAAGCCCGCCTTTTAAAAAGCTATCAGCATTTGCTAGTGCAAAATAAGGATCTAAAGGAACAATATCTCCAGCTCCCAAACTTCTAATGTTGTCAAAAATTGGTTTAGCCATTCCAACAAGTGTTCCGGATCCAATCCCTAATAATAAATAACCAATAATTGTTTTAAGTGTTCCGATAAATGATTCACGAAGGCCACGGCCAATTATAATATAACCAAAGAACACCAAAAACCCTAATACAAGTGCTGGTTGACCTAAAAAGTTATTAAGATAAATATCTTTAACTACAAAGTTAAATGCATTTACTCAAGCAGTAGAACTTCACTTTTGTTGTGAAGCTTTTACTAATAAAGCAGTTAAAATAATAATGAAATTTATTAGTAAAAATATTGCTCAACCAATAACTTTTTTAGATTTTTTTGATTTATCTAAAAATTTTTTCATTGATTTCCTTTTTTTAATTTATAACTAATTTTAATTTGGAAAATATTCTACTTTTAATTCTTTTTTCAATTCAAGAACTCTAGGATTTACTTTTGAATAATCAAAGGTTCTTTTTTCGTCAAAAGTTAAGATTTCTCTTGGGTTATTAATTAAAATATCATCGATTGCTTCTTGACTGACTCCAACTTGTCTTAATAAAGGAATAAATCTATCAAATAAATAACCTAATCCAAATGTTTGTTTTCCTTTGGTAAGACCATAATTTCTCTGATATAAAATTCTTCCTGCATCTAATGATATAGTAATGTGTTTTTGATAACCTTTATCCACTAAAAATTTAATGTTTTCAGCTAATGTTGCATCAGTGTAATATTTAACACGGTCTGGGCCATCAAAACAAAGTGATACGCCTAATTCTTTAATAATTTTTTCGTAGTAATATGGATCTGGGTTTTTATTTAAGTGTGATAATTGAATTTTTCTTGGATTAACTCCAAAATCAATTAAATGTTGAGCAGCTTCATAAGCCATTGTCCCTAATTGAGTATGAACTAAAATTGGTGCTCCTGTTATTATTGAAGAACGAGCAGCAACTTCTAATGATTTTAATTCAAGTCTATCAATAGCACCGTAACCTGTTCCCGCTTTTATAATTCCAGCTTTTGATTTAGATCTTTTTACAACTGGACCGCTATAGTTATATTCATCCATTCCTTCTTCGATTTCAGCTATTACCATTTTTGTAATATCCTCAATAGGGACTAATGATAATCAAGAAGCTCCTTTATCATAAAATTTAGCTTTATGAAAACCTGTAGCCATTATTATATGAGCTTTATTTTTTAATTTGTTAGCAATTTCTAACATTCTATGCACATCTCTACCAACATTAGGCGGATCCATTGTTACCATTGTTTTTCCGCCTTTAGCGATATACTCTTCCATTTCTTTTATTGCAGCATCTACTGACATCATAACAAAATCAGGATGTTCATGCGCTTCTGGACCATAATTTTTAATTAAATGATCATGACAATCAACCACACCTAATTCCTTAGGATTGATATCTCCTAGAACTGTTCTTGCAAATTTCGACATTTTCTCCTTTCAATAAAAATTTATTTTTTATATTATAAAAAAAGTAATTTTTTTAAATAACTTAAAAAAGTAAAAAAAACAAAAAATAGCTAAAAAACCCTATTTTTTGTTTTTTTATTGTTTTTTGTTTTTTATTTTTGTTTAAATTATTAAAATATATTATTTATTTATAAAATATATTATTTATTTAAATAATTCATTTAAATTAATCTTGTTTTATTTTTTCTGATACTTTAATATTTTGAGCAAAATTTTTAAAATTATTATGTTTAAAAATTAATTTTTCTAAGTAAAAATTTAAAAATGGTAGTGAAATAAAGAAAACTAACATCATTATATAAATCAATAATAAACTATATGCTGGGAATTGATCTATTGTTAATTTTCCTCCATCCATAAAAAATCCTCATGGAACTACAAAATTGGAATCAAATAAATTATTAAACAAGACATAAATATATGAAATTTCAACAACCACTATACCTAATATGAAAATAAAAGCAAAAATATAAAATAAAATACTATTTATTTTTCTTGTTTCATTCATTTTATTTCTTTTTAGTAAATAACTTATAACTAAATATGCATAAATATTAAAGTAAAAAATAGTTGGAAAATTACTCATTCCATCGATGATACGATCATTTTGCAGAATTAAAGATGGTAAAATAATAATTAAAAATCAAAAAGTATAAATTCCAATTAAATATATAATTTTTCTATAATTTTGAGAAAAATGTTTTTTTATTCATTTAGAACCAAAAAGAATTTCGATATCAACAGAATTTTCTACCTCTAACAATAGAACCAAAGTAAAGCCATTAAAAGTTCCGAATACTGATATAAAAATAAATAATGCAATTATTGGAACAATGAATTTAGCTACATTTTGTGATAAAGAAGTCTCCAATAAGCCTTGAATAGTTCCTTGATTATGCAAAATAGATGAAACTGCTATAAGTGAATATAGCACTATTATTGTTATCATTCCAATTAAAGTTACAAGAAATTGATTTTTTCTTGGTGATTTAAGTTTGGAAGTTATAGAACCAACAGTTAAAAAGGCATCATAAGCAAACAATACAGAAGGTAATGCAATAATCATTCCTTTAAATGAAAAAGATTTTGTAAATTTTACAAAAGCATTGAAACTTTGTTCACCACTATTATTTGTATTTAAAAAGATAATTCCAACTATCATTGTAAATACTAAAGGTAAGAATTTTAAAATAACTGTTGTTATTTGAATTATAGAAGATGTTTTTAGCGATAATACATTAACAGTAACAAAAAACACTGAAAAAATAATTCCAATTAAAGGAATGACGAAAAATGGAATTTTCGACATTTCTAACGCTCCTACTGCTTGTAAAAAGAAAAAGAATGCTTCGGTTACAAATGTACCAAAAACAGTGAATAGAAGACCTAAATAAAATAATACTCAAGTAATTTTTATTGCATATGAAGATTTTAATCCATTTAATTTATATGCTCAAGAAGCTATTCCAGAAATTTTTGATAATTTTAAAGTTCCAATTTCTGAAAAATTAATAGCTGCTGCTAATGATACAACACCACCTAAAATTCAAGTTAATAATCAAGTGATACCATTGTTATCAACAGCCTTGGCTACAGAATTATTTTTAAAAAAAATCCCAACTCCAACAACCGATCCAATCAGCATTGCTAGCGCTGTAAAAAAACCTATTTTTTTTGTTTTATCAAGCATTTTATACTCCTTATATATGAAAATTTATAAAATATTATATTATATTACTTGGTTTTTTTTAACGATTTTTTTTAATTTAATATTTCAATGATTTAAAGCACTTTTAGTTTTAATAATATTATGCTTAGTTGCTAAAAGTTCTACTATTTCGTTTAAATTTAAAAAAGGACTTTCTTTTTTGATT
Source organism: Mycoplasma collis ATCC 35278 (assembly GCF_000701825.1). GTDB lineage: Bacteria > Bacillota_I > Bacilli_A > Mycoplasmatales > Metamycoplasmataceae > Mesomycoplasma_A > Mesomycoplasma_A collis. Next base: position 2,754 of record NZ_JNJY01000021.1, on the reverse strand, counting down.
TTAAAAAACAATATTTCTTCATCTTTAAATAAATGGAGAAGCTTATTTTTTATAACAAAATCAAAATTTTCAATAATTTGACTTGATGCATTTACTAATTTTTGTTGATTATAAACATCTAAACTAGCCATTCTATTAGCACTATTTTTTATATCTCTAAAAATTTTTATATCAAAAAAAGTTTTAAAATTTTCAATAGCTCCTATAGCATTTAAAAAATCTAAAATATTTTCTGATTTTTTTTCATATATTACATATTTATCTTTTTTAGTAATTAAATGGAAATTAAAATCGTATTGATTTAACTTTTCAATCATTAAATTCGCAATATGCTTATTAATCGTTGCTATTTCTAAATGATAAGATGTAGAATCAAAATTAGAAATATTTCCACCAGCTAAAAAAGCACCAGCAAAAAAATAACGAGGATTTTTTATTTGCTTTTCTAATTTAATATTTTTTTTTTGAATAGTGAATCAATTTATATTTTTCGGGTATTGAAAATAAGGAATTTTTAATAAATCAAGTTTATTTTTCAATAAATCAGAAATATTTTTTTTATTAATTTTAATCAAAAAAAAATTTTGATTTAAGTCACAACTTGTGTAAATAAAACCGTTAAAAAAAGCTACTAATTCAGTTTTTTTCATTTTTTTATTTAAAACTTCTAATTTAATTTGATGACTAAAAGTCATAATTCCTCACTTCAAAATAAATTTAAAATATAAAAAAAAGCAGCTTCCTATTTTTCCATATTTCAGGTATCGTCGGCATCAAAGGGCTTAACTACTGAGTTCGGAATGGTATCAGGTGCTCCCCTTTATTATGGCTACTTTGAAATTATTATATACTATTTTTAAAAAACAACAAGTAAAATTTTTATTTTTTTTAAATTTATATAAAAAATTATTTTCGTTTTTTTAAAAACACTTATAATAAGTAAATTATGAAAGACAAAATAAAAAATAAATTTATTGATTTAAACAAAAAACAAAATAAAATTTTGTTAATTTTCGGGTTAATTGTTTTATTTTTAACCATTTGTTCATTATTAAAAAATATTATTTTATATGAACCATATTCAATTCATAAAAAAATTGTAGATATTGATGTGGTTTTTGGACAATGAACAACATTTTTTTATTTTACTTATCAAACTAATTTTCTTTTAGCTTTTGCAATTTTATCAGTTGCATTATTGCCTAATTCAATGAAAGCGAAACAATTTTTGTTCGCAACTGTTTCACTTATAAGCATTACTTTTTTAGTTTATTGAACTCTTATAGCGCTTTTTTCAAATTGAACTAATGTTTATAGCGCTATTACTTCAATTAACGTACATTTTATAAATCCTGTTTTAGGTTTTATATCTTTATTTTTATTAAGAAGAAAAATTTTAATTACAAAAAAAGTTATTTTTATAGCCTCAATTTATTTTTTTAGTTATTTTATTTTTCAAGCTATTCTTTTTTCAAGTACATTAGGTTATTGAGAATACATGAATAAAAAAGGGGAAGTTATAAAATTTTATGATGGTGTTTCCATTTATAGATTTTCTAATTTTTTAAGACCTTTTATGTATAAAGGTAAAAATTTTGTCATTATAATATTTTTTGACTTAATTTTATTTACTTTAGCAGTAGTAACGCCTTTATTAACAAGTCTTTTTTGATTTAAGTTTTATAAAATTAAAATCAAAAAAATTCCAAAGAAAAATAAAAAAATATTGCTTAAAAAATCATTTTAATTTTTTATTTATTGTTTTAATTTAAAAATTATTAACTTTTTTTGTCCTAAAAATAAAAAATAGAATAATTAATTAAATTTTTAAAAAACTAAAACAAAAGCACCATTTGGTGTTTTTTATTTTTTTAAAATCTTTTTAATAAATGTAAATAATATTTTATTATCGCTATAAAGATTTAAGTAAATTTCAAAAAAATAAATCAAAATAACACTTTATTATCAAAAATAATTTAAATTTTTAATGTTCATTAATTTATTAAATAATTAATCTACCAATCATTTAATGTGTTTTATAATTTAATTATAGTGAATTGTTGAAAGTAATTATGAAAAAGAAAAAAATTTTAAAATTTTTAACATTATTTTTAAGTTTTACAGGCGTAGCATTTACATTTAGTTTTAGCACAAATATTAAATTAGAAAAAAATATTTTAATTAATGATGAATTAAAAGATGAAAAAATAATTGAAAGAAAAATTGTAAAATACTCTCCATTAAATGTTGGTAATGAGATCGATGATGAAATTACTAATATAAATGAAGTTAAATTATTATTAAATTACGAAGTAGAAGATTTCGAAACAATAAATGAAAATAAAAAGTTTTTTACAAACAAAAACAATGAATTTATTAATTTAATTAAAGAAAAAATTAATTATATAAAAGATTCAAAAATTAGTGAATTATCTCCAATTGTATGATTCTATTTCGAAAATAAGAATGATAAAGATAAATTTTTAAATTTTATTAAAAATGATAATTCTATATTTAAAATAATTAATTTTACTTATGAAGCAAAACCAACAGTTTTTATTGATGATAAAAATTGTCCTGATAAAAAATGTATTGAAAAATTTAGAGAAGCTTTTTTGAATTTTGATTCAAAAACTGAAAAAAAATTAGATATTGTTTATAGATATCCTGTGAGTTTTACTAAAAATAATTTAAATATTATTAATGCTGAAGGGCTCTATTTATCTGATAATGAAAACAATAAAATAGGTATAT
>NZ_JNJY01000020.1 GCF_000701825.1 Mycoplasma collis ATCC 35278 | reverse complement strand
TTTAGCTTTGGAAGCGTCCATCATATCACTACTACTATCAGATTGTTCGTTTTGACTCATATTTTTTTTATCTTTTCCACCTTGCGCTCCACTTGATTTAGCCATCATAGCGTCTTTTTGCATATCGCTTGGTTCTCCATTTTCAGCAGCAGGTTGATCAGCTTGAGTTTCTTGTGTGTTAGTTATAGCTGATTTTAATTTAGTTTCAATTTTTGTTAAAGCTGCTTCAACACTAGTAATTAAATGAGTTAATTTGGCAGCATCAGTTGTCTCAAAAGCTTCTTTTAATTTTGTTGCTTGAGCTTTAATTTTGTCAAGATCATTTTTCTTTGTTGTTTTTTTAGCTTCTTCAGAAATTTTGCTTGTAAATTCGGTAATTTTAGCATCAATTTGATCTGGAGAGTTAATTAATTTATAAATTGAGAATATTTCTTTTAATTCTTCTAATGTAACCTTATCTTGATCTTTTAAATTTGTTTCAGTTTTAGTTAATTCTTCAATTTCTGAAATTGTTTTTTTGATATGAGCAATAAGTGAATTTTCTAATTTATCGTAAATTTTAAATTCAAATGTATCTTTATTAGCGATTTCAACTTCTTCACCATTTAATCATAATGAATGAATTTTATATGTAGCTTCTGTAGCTGTAGAATTGTCTTCTTCAGCTAATTTTAAACCATTAAATGAAAACACAATTTCTTCATTAGCTATTCCTTTAACTGTGTATGAAGCATCTTTTTCATCATCTAAATGATTTTCATGTTTTCTTCCAATTATTAGCTTTAATATTTGATCTTTTGCTGGTTTTTTAGCTGAAGTAAAATCTTTTAAATGAATTTTTGTATCAGAAACTATATTACTTCCTTCTACAACTTTAAATGAAGCAACATTAGCTGTTACTTCTGATTTTTTTACTTCAGATTTATTTGATCCACAAGCTAAAACTGTAGCAGGAACAAATCCAACTGCAGATATAGTTGCTAATGTTAATCATATTTTTTTATTTTTAATCATTTTTCTCCTTTGATTTTAAATATAAATATTTTTTTAAAAATTAATTAAAAACAAATTATAACAATTTTTTTAAAAATATTGTTTTTTTTTTTTTTTTTAGGTTAATAGATAAGTTTTTTTATCTTAATATTTTTTATAAAAAAAGCTTATTTAACTTTTTTTTAGTAAAAATAAGCTTTTTTTAGTTTTTAGTAAAACTTTTATGACTATCAGTTATTTGTGAAATATCAACTTTTGTTAATTTATTAATAAAAGTTTGATCATTTATTTTATTTTGATCAAGCATATCTATATCAGCGCTTTTTCCTAAATAAATAGCAACAATTTCATAAGTTCCATTATTAAAAGATGAAATATCAGAACTTATAGCATATTCTCCATCATTAGAATCAGTTTTTTTAGTTGCATTTAAACCATTTGAAAAATGTGCTGCATTATTGTTTGTTGTATTTTTATAATGAATTTTAATTTTAATATCATTAGAACTTAAATCTAATAATTCTGATTTAAGTTGATATTCTGTATTACTTTTAAATTCTGGGTTAGTAGATATTTTAATTGCTTGATTTTGAATTTCAACCCCAGAACTAGTATCGTTAATAATATCATTGTTATTATTAGTTGCATCTAAATTAAAGGCTGGAACTTCTAAATTAGCAAAACTTAATTTAGTTATTTTATATTTAACATTAGCTTTAGGATTATTAATATTAAATGTTAGTATTTTAATTTTATTATTATCAGATTTATATGCAATGTTTATATCATCGCTTGTAACTGTTATTTTTTTACTTGGATCATTTAAATGACTTTCTTCAAATAATTCAATAGTTAAATTAGCTTTTGAAGCATAATTAATAACATTATCTTCATCATTTAATTCAAGTTTTACAACAGCTTTATTAATAGTAGATGTTGCTTTATCAAAAGTAATATTTGAAGCATTAATTTTAGTTGTAGATGAAGCTTTAACTTTAAATGAACCAGTAATAGCATTACTATTTTGAATTGGTAAATCAAAAAAGTTATCATTATTATCTTTAATTTTAATTTTGCTAAATACATAGTTGTGGTTAGCAAATAACTCGTTAGCAGGGATGGACACTTCTAATAATGAAGTTTCAATATTACCTCCATTATTTTCCGCTTTTATTGTTGCAGTCGAACTTATAACAGTTTTTTCTATAATATTACCATCATTATCAACTATTTTAGTTTTAAATTCTAGTGCTATTTGAGCATTTTGAATTCTTTTTACTTGTTTTTCAAAATAGAATTTAATACCTACTTGACTATTATGAGCATATTGTGGAGGTTGTTGATTAGGATTAGTTTGTTGAGTAAATTCAATTTTTTTGAATTTAACTGGTTCTCCTTCAACAGAAATTTGTTTAATAGAAGAATCATCATGAATTGATGTTGTATTAATGAGCTCTTTATTATCTGCTATTTTACTAATTCCATTAACTTTAATTCCTTTATTTGCAGCTCTTGTTATTTCACCAACAAAAGCAAGATTCACAGCATAATCAACACCTTCTTCAATTTTATCATTTTTGAAAGTTTGTACCTGATTTTGAGCATTAGCTTTAAATATAGGTTGACCATCAGCACCAGAATTAGAAACAATTTCAAATTTATAATCAACTTTAAATGTTCCATCTTGCTGTTTTAATAATTTTTTAGTTTGAGCAAATTTATAATCAAAATTTGTTCCAATAGGATTAAGTATTAATTCAATTGCATCATCATCAGTTAATACTTCATCTAATGAAGATACTATATAAGAAATATTAAGATATTTTTTACCATTTTCAGTAGTGGTTGATTTTGTATAACTTGCCACTTTCGTTTCTCTTGGTTTAGTTGTAAATTCTGGAATAACAAATCCTAGATCTTTAAAATTATTTTCAACTGGTGTTGATTTAGTAATAGCATCAGTATCACCTACGTAAATTCTAAAATTATTATATTTACGGTTTGAAACTAAATCACTAAATTTAATTTTTACTTTATTATCGATAATACTAAAACTATTTACTTCAGTTATTTTAACACTATTAGATTGCGAACCTGCAGCTTTAGGGTGATTATATGAAGGTTGATCTTGAGTAATTTCAGCTCTAAATTTGATTTTATTTTTTAATGCTTCATTATTTAAATGAGCGTTAGTATTATCAAATAATAATTCTAACTCCACTTCACCTTGAACTTTATTATTTACAACATTTTCTTTTAATTGATAGTTAGATTGTTTAAATTTAAGTTTATTACCAAATTCAAATTTATCATTATTATTTTTATAATCTTTTTTAATAATGATAATATTTTCATTATTTGTATCTTTTCAGTGATTAAATGCAATATTTTTTAATTTAGCATTTTTATCATTAACTAATGAAATTTCGATTGTATCAAGTGTATTTTGAATTTGATTAATAGATAGCTGATTAGTTTCAATTTCTAAATATTTATCAAAACGATTTTCATTTTCAACTTTATTAACTACTAATTTTGCACTTATTGGTTGAATATTATTTTTGTTTTGATTTAGATGATCTTTTAATGTAATTTTAGCATCGAGCATTAAATCATTTACTAAAATTTCATCTTTATCTTCAAAAAAGATTTTTAATTTTGCTTTAGTTAATGAATCAGTTTCTTGTTGTTCAACTTTTGAAATTTTTAAAGAATTTTTCTCAGCTGATGCATTTGTTTTGAAACTATCTTTTTTAGCATTAGCATCTTCAGGATTAATAACTACTGATTGAGTATTTATTAAATTTTGATCAATATTTTTTAAATCTGCAGCATCATTATTAAGTAAATAATATGCTTTTTTAAGTTCATAAACTCTATTACCTTTAATTTGCGAATCATTAGTTTTAGTAAAAATAATATCACCAGCTTGCGTTTTATCAGTTATATTTGCACTTAAAAATACTTTTTCCATTTTATCATTAAATGTTGAATGGTATTCTAAAACTAAAATTTTATTTTTTCATTTTTCTAAAATATTAGAAAAATTAATTTTAACTTTTGGAGTTTCATTTAAATTATAAGCATCTTTATCTTGTCCAGAATCATCTACTGATTTAATTGATGAAACTTGTTTTGTAGAATCAAGAGTTATAATAGGTTTTTCTTTTTCAGTTTTAGCATCATTATCAAGAGCAAATAAATCTTTTTCTTTTGGTTCGTTACCACTTCCATTATTACCATCAGTATAACTATCAGCAAATGGATCTTTGGCTATATTATCAGAATAGTGAGGTTTTTGATTATCAGGGTTATTTTCATTTACTTTTGTTGCTGGTTTAACACCAACAAAAGTATAATTTTCATTTTCAGTTAAAGCTTCAATAACTCCTTCAAATTTTGCTTTTTTATTTTGTTTTTGACCGTTAATTGGATCAGAGACACTTGCAGGTTTTACAATAGCTTTTTTAAGATTTCCTTTAGAGTCTTTAACAATAACTTCATATTCTTGATCTTTATCAAAAGGAGCATCTTCTGATTCAAGATCAAAAGCAAATTTTAACTTATCTGTATCAATTGGATTTATAGATAAATTTTTAAGTTCACTTTTACCTTTTTTAGTAATAATCTCATTGGTTTTGATTTGATCATTGCTAATACCAGGTTGTTTGTTTTTTTGTGCAACAACTTCATAACCTGCTTTTTTAAGATTTTCAACTGAAGTATTTGCTTTTTCTTTTTCTTTTAGATCATCTAAAGTTTTATCAGCATTAAAAATAACTAATTTATCAAATTCATATTTACGATTAGAATGTGGTAAATTTAAATTAAATTTAAGTTGTTTTTTACCATCTTTTTCTATTATTTCTGCAACTTCAGTTCCATTATAAATAACATCATCATCTTTAGTAGTATTTTTATATTTTAGAGCAAATTTGTTTGCTTTAATTTCATCATTAGTTAAATTAGTATCAATATCAATAAGCACTTCAATATTTTGTGCTTTATTTGAACCAGGGCTTCAGCTTTTATCATCTTTTGTTGTAATTGCATTTACTGATAATTTTTTGTTATATTGTCCATTAGTAGTATCAAGGGCACTATCTCTAGTTTTGTCATAAATAGTATTAGAATTATCATCTGGATTTAAAGTATTATTTTTATCTTCTCCAAAAGCATTTTGCGGATATTTAATACTTTTTATTGAATATGTTTTATTTAATCCTAAATCATCTTTTAAAATTTTTAATTTTTTAGTTTTATTAGGATCGTTTCCTGTTATTTCATAAGAAATTTTACTTTCAGGAACTTTATATTCAGAGCCTTGTTCATCAACTAAAATAACTTCAGGTTTAGTACTTTTTGTATCATTAATAAGGTTTTTATTATCATCTAATTCAACTTCAAATGTAGCTTTATCATATGCATTATCATTATTAATATTAATTGATTTAACCGCAATTTTGTTTACATGTTTAACATCAACATTTGCAGATGTAGGATCTTTTTCCTTAAGATTATCAAAATCAACTAAAGCATGACCAGTTTTAATACTGTTTTGATCATTATTATTTGATTTATTTTCAGTTTTATTTTCTTTAATAGCTTTAAGTTTTAATACTTTATCTTTTGGAAGTTCGTTTTTATCTACAACAATTTTACCATCAGCATCAACAGTTACTTCTTTTAAATATGTTTGTTTTGGATTATCATCAGTTTCAAATTCTAAAACAACGTTATCATTTGGTTTGATTGTTTTTGGTAAATCTTCAATAATAAGCTGATTTTTATTTTTATCATCAGTTAAAGATTGAGTAATTTTTGGTAATTTATGCTCATGTTTTTTATCTTCAGGAATATCGGCGTTTGAGACAATTACATTATTATTATCAGCGTTAAAAATTTTATCAATTTTTTCCCCTGGTTGTAAATCGCTATCTGGGATAGATAAAAGTGTTTTATTTTCTGGATCTCTTTTAACTTCTATTTCTCTTGTAACACCAGTTTCTGGATTAACTATTAAAGCTTTAATTTTTGTCTTATCATCTTTAATTTCATCTGGAGTTAGTTGTTTTTCAACGTCGAAAATATATTCTTTTCCTTTTGGTGTTTCAACAACTGAAAAATTATAATTTTTTTTATCATCTGGAGCTTGTGCAAAGTTAACTAAACAAGTTTCACATTCTTGATCACTAGAATCATCGCCACGAGGCACAAAACGATCTAAAGTTATATTTTTCCCTCTAAATTTTGAACTTGTTGCTTGGAATACACCTTTATCGTCAGTTGTTCCTTCGATAACAATTTTGTTATTATTGCTATCATAAGCAATTAAATCAATCCTTTTATTTGCATTTTCTTTACCTAAAGGATAACTAATATCAATAGTTTTTTTATCTTTATCATTTGGATCGTTAGGATCTGGATGTTTGATAGAAAGACCATTATATTCAGCTTCAGAGACATAATAATCTTGCTTATGATTATTGGTTAGTCCAAAATCTTTAGTTACATCTTCAGTTGTATCATCTGGATTAACTTTTTCAATTTTTAATAATCTTGATTTATCATTTGAAACACTTGGAATTTGAACATCTAATAATCTAAGTCTTGGATCTAATATTGAAGTTTTAGGATTAACATCAACAGTTTTTACATTTCCTTGATCATCTGTGAAAGATACTCTATATTTATCATTTGTGTCTAATAAAGGATCTTTATCACTTAAAAATGGTAATAATAAATGTTCTTTTTTGTTTTTAGTATAACTAGTTCCATCTTGTTTAGAGATTTTATCTAATTGATCAACATCATAAACATCATATGATATATTAGGGTTTTTTTGATCTTTTGTTTTTATTTTTTTAAGATCTCATTCAAAACCACGATAACCATTTTTCTCTAAATCTTCTTTAGTAGGTAAAGCAACATTTCCATTTTCATCGCTAATTTTTGTAATAGTAATTGTTTTTTTATCACCATTAGGTAATGTTGCTTCATAATCAAAATTAATTTCTTTATTAGCTTTATCTTTTCCAAGAGGTATATTAAACATATCATCACTATTCCCGTATTTATCAAATTGATATTGTCTACGATCAAGTGCGTTAATAGGTTTATCATTTAACTTAATATTATTAGGATCAATTTTAATATCTTTACCTAATTTGTCAATATCTTCTTTATTTAATGTTCCATCTTCATTAACTTTTATTTCAGCACTCTTTTTTTCACCATTTTCTTCATAGTCAATAGTTATTTTAGAATTTGGTTCAAAACTTGTTTCTACTGGTAATTGTCATTTTGATAAATCATTTAAATCTTTATCATATAGAACACTTGGTTTTCCACCTATTAATTCCGGTTTTTCTTCAAACTCTTTTTTATTTTCGTCTAATAAAGGACTTCCATCAACATTAGATCAACTTTTAATTCCATAAGAACTTGATGGCGATATATCATCAAAAATATCTTTTGGCTTAACTGAAGCAACTCCATTTTCATCAGTAGTAACTTCAACTTCTTTAGTTTGATTTTTATTATCTATAACAGTTATTTTGACTTTTTTATTTGCATTTTCTTTACCGAAGTTTTTTTGTAGAACTAAATCATTATCACTATTATGATAATTTCTTTTATCAATAACTTTGTTTGGAGAAAAAACATGCTCTAAAGAAATAAGTTCTTTTCCATTTTCTTTATCTTTAGCGGATTTTACAGTATATTTTTTACCTTTTGGTAAAAATTCAGTATCAACAATTAATTCACCTTTATCATTAATTTTAGCTTCTGTAGTATATTCGTTATTTTGATCATCAACAAAAGTAACAGAAACTTCTCTATTTTTTCATTCTGGTAAAAGTTGTGCATAAAATTTATTGTTATTATTTTCATCTTTAATCATTCTAATAACATTTGGCACCATTGAAATTTCAGCATTATCCAAATTATATTTGTTTATTAATCATGGAATTGCTGATAAAGTTACAGCAGAAACCCCTGCAAAAGTCCCTAATAACGCTAATGCAGCAATTTTTTTCTTATTTTTGTTTTTATTTTGATTTTTTTTCATAATTCTCACCTTAAAATTTTAAATATAGTTCATTTTAATTGAATCTTTAACCATTATTTCAATTCCGCCAATAATAATTACAGAAATAACAATCGGCACTGTTAATAAAGTAATTAAATTTAAAATACTAAATGTTATTTTTTCATATCATGAAAAAATAAATACTAAAATCATACCCAAGAGCAAAAATAACAATAATATAAAAACTGTTGGAAGAACCAAATTCATCTTAACTCTTGTTTTTTCGATTATTTTTGAATTTTTTCTAAAAAAGATGACTCATAGAATTGGAAAAAGAAAAAGAAAAATTTTTCCTTTTAACTCTGATTTTGTTTGCTTGATAAAAATAATTTTAAATAACGTTATATATATAAAATAAAACAGAGCTGAATGATGGGAAAACAACATAAAAAATTAAAAAACTAAAATCATTATTTTTTAATTTGTAAACATTTAGAAAATCAATAACTCATAATAAATGCGAAACAATAAAAATTGATAATAAAATAAAATTATATAAACTTAGAATAGTAGTTTTTTTCATATTTCCTCTTAATAAAACTAAAAATGGTTTTTTTATAATCAAAAAATTTGTTATTATTTTAATAAAATTTAAAATAAATTTATATTTTAGAAAAAACAAAAAAACCATAAATAACATATATAAAAATAATGTCAAAATATGTTTTTGTTTACTTTTTTATTTTTATTATAACAAAAAAAGCCTAAAACATTATATTTTTATAACTTTATATATTATAAAATAAAAAATAATTAAATTTTATAACTGAAATTTACATTTTTTAAATATTTTATTTTTTAATAACTTTATTAAATTTTGTTATAAAAATAATTTGTTTTACAAATTGTTAATCATTTGTTTTTTTAATTAAAAAATACAAATAAATAATTTTTTATATAATTTAAAATATGGAAAAAAATAGTGAAAAATACAATATCATTATTACTTTAAATAAATTTGCTAATCAAAATATAAATTTAACTTACAAAAATATTGCTAGCGTTTTTTTGCAAAACATTAGAAATATCAAAAGTTTGCCAATCAAAACAGTTTCTAAACAAGCTCATTGCTCACAAAGTTCTATTTCATTTTTTGTAAAAAAAATAGGTTTTAATAACTATAAAGAATTGCTATTTGAATTAGATTTATCGTCAAAATTTTTTAGTTTTAATAAACAAGAAACTAATGAGTTAACTGATGAAAACAAAATTTTAAATTATTATAAAAAAATAATTTCTAATATTAATTTTGCTTTTTTACAAAATAAACAACATTTAATAAAAATTGTTGATTTAATAAAGAAAAGCAAAAGAATTTTTATTTTTGGAAAAGGATCAAATATTGAACCTATAATAATATTTTCTAATTATTTAATAAAAAATAATTTCAATACTTTTTATTCATATGATTTAGATGTTCAAAAAAAATGAACTGAAATTTTAAAAAAAGATGATGTGTGTATTTTTTTATCTTTTTCTGGACTAACAAAAGAAATAATTGACATTTTTAATAAAATAAAAAATAAAAAAATTAAAACTGTAATTTTTTCCTCTAATTTTGACTCTCCATTAATAAAAAATTCAGATTATTATTTGTTAATTAAAGAAAATGAAGATGTTTTTGAAAAACATACCAACGCAAGAATAAGTTATATTTTTTTAATTATGCAAATAATGAATTTATTGAAAAATTAAATTATTTTTTTAAATTTATTTTTAAAAAAAAGCTAAAAAATTATAACATTTTATTTTTTTTAATCTTTAAAATATAACAAAAAAATACTTCATTTATAAAAAAAAATTATTTATTTTTTTTATTTATCATTTTTATTTTTTTAAAAAAGCGTTTTTTAGTAAATAATAATATTATGTAAATTGCTTAAAAAAAATAAAAATGAAAGGTAAAATGATTAAAAGATATGATATAGCAATAATAGGCGGTGGAATAATAGGTGCAAACATTGCTTATGAATTATCAAAATATAAAAATAAAATTATTTTGTTAGAAAAAAATATTTCATTTGGTGAAGAAACTTCAAAAAATAATTCAGGTGTTATTCATTGTGGATTTGATGCTGAAAGTCATAAAATTGAGGCAAAATTAAATGTTTTAGGAAATAAACTTTGACAAAAAGAAATTTTTCCTAAAATCAAATTTAAAAGACAAAAAGTTGACTCTTTAGTTATAGCTTTTAATAAAGAAGAAGAAAAACATTTAAATTTATTGTATGAAAGAGGACTAAAAAATAAAGTTAATCCTTTACATTTATCTATTTTAGATAAAAAGCAAACATTAGAAAAAGAAAAATTCTTAAATAAAGATGTAACTTCTAGTTTATTATGTACAAATTCATGAGCTATCGATCCTTATGAAGCTACTAACAAAATTATTGAAAAAAGTATTGAAAATGGTCTGAAAACTTCACTAGATTTTGAAGTTAAAAAAATTGATTTTAAAAATTCAATTTTTTCAATATATTCGCAAAAAGATGAAATTATTCATGCTAAAATCATTATAAATGCCGCTGGTCATTATGCTGATGAAATAGCAAAACTTGCTAATTATAGTGATTTTCAACAAACCACTAGACGTGGTGAATATATTGTCTTATCAAACAATATTTCTTCAAAAGTTACAAATATTTGTTTTATGGTACCAACAATTCATGGTAAAGGTGTTATTGTAGCTCCGATGACAAATGGTAATTATTTAGTAGGACCAAGCGCAGAAAATGATGTGCCTAAAAATACAACTTCTTATATTACTAAAGAGAAATATGAACAAATTGTAAAAATTGGAAATATAATCATTCCAAATCTGGAAACAGAAAAAATAGTTTCAAGATTTGCAGGTTCTAGACCAATAGAAATTAAATCTAATGATTTTTATATCAAAGCTGCTAAAGAAAATAAAAATTTTATTAATGCAGCTGGGATGCAATCTCCAGGTTTATCTTCTGCTCCTGCTATTGCTAAAATGATTATTAAATTAATTAATAAAAGTGATTTAAAACTAAAAAAGTAATTTAGCAATTTACTAATAAAAAAAATAAAATGGTGAAAAATGGAAACTAATAAAAAATATGTTATTACATTAGATTCAGGAACAACTTCCTGTCGATCATTAATTGTTAATAAAAAAGGAAAAATTGTTGCTATTGCTCAAAATGAATTTAGCCAATATTTTCCAAAATCAGGTTGAGTAGAACACGATCCTCTTGAAATTTGAAATACTCAACTTTCAACTATGCAAAGTGTTAAAAACAAAGCACAAATTAAATCAACAGATATTGTTGCCTTAGGAATTACTAATCAAAGAGAGACCATTGTTGTTTGAGATAAAGAAACAGGTCTTCCTGTTTATAATGCTATAGTTTGACAGGATCGTAGAACTTCAGAATTTTGTGATCAAATTATTGCAGATAATAAAAGTGATTTTTTTAGAGATAAAACTGGTTTGATTATCAACCCTTATTTTAGTGCTACTAAATTAAAATGAATTTTAGATAATGTTCCATTAGCTAATGAAAAATTAGCCCAAAATAAACTATTAGCTGGAACAATTGATACTTGATTAATTTGAAAACTTACAAATGGAAAAGTTCATGCAACTGATGTATCAAATGCTTCAAGAACTATGCTCTTTAATATTCATACTTTAGAATGAGATCAAGAAATTTTAGACTATTTAAAAATACCAAAAAGTATTTTACCTAAAGTACAAGCTTCTAGTGAATTTTATGGATATGTTGAAAGTAGCTTATGATCAAATAAAGCTTTAGGAAAAGTGCCTATTACTGGTGTAGCAGGAGATCAACAATCAGCTTTATTTGGTCAAATGTGTACTGAAGTTGGAATGGTAAAAAATACTTATGGTACAGGTTGTTTTACACTAGTTAATACTGGTGAAAAACCAATTAAATCACAAAATAGACTTTTAACAACTATTGCTTGACAATTACAGGATAAAAAAACAATTTACGCTCTTGAAGGTTCCGTTTTTGTAGCTGGAGCTGCAATTCAATGATTAAGAGATTCTTTAAGAATTTTATATAATGCTGCTCAAAGTGATTTTTATAGCTCTTTAGTAAAGGATAATCAAAGAGTGTATGTTGTACCAGCCTTTACAGGATTAGGAGCTCCTTATTGAGATTCATATGCAAAAGGAGCGATCTTCGGTCTTGAAAGAGGAACAAAAAATGAACATATAATTAAAGCTACTCTTGAGTCTGTTGCTTATCAATCTAACGATTTAATTAAAGCTATGGAAAAAGATTTAAAACAAAAAATTAGTATTTTAAAAGTAGATGGAGGAGCTTCAAAATCTGATTATTTAATGGCTTTCCAAGCTTCTATTTCTAACTTAAGCGTGCAAAGACCTAGCGATGTTGAAACTACCGCTTTAGGGGCTTCTTACTTAGCTGGTTTAGCTGTTGGTTTTTGAAAAGATGTAAAACAAATTCAAAAAATTATTAAACTTGATAAAGAATTTACTCCTACTATACCAAAAAAAGATGTTTCAATTTTATTAAAAGGTTGAGATCAAGCAGTTAAAAGAGTTTTAAATTGACAAAAGGATATTGAATAATGGAATTAGATATTTTAGGTGAATTTTTAGGTACCTTAGTTTTAATTTTACTAGGTAACGGAGTGGGAATGTCTACCCACTTAAAAAGAATGCTAGCTAATCAACAAGGAAAATGAATTATGATAACCCTTGGATGAGCTTTAGCTGTTTTAATGGGTGTTATTGTAGCCTTTTCATTAAATGCTCCTGCTCATCTTAATCCTGCAGTTTCTATTTTTGCCCTTATTTCCGGCAAACTAGTTGTTTGAAAATTTTTCATTTATTCTTTAGTTCAAATTTTAGGAGCTTTTAGCGGGCAAGTAATTTTATATATAATTAACTATAAAAATATTAAAGAAACAAATGATTATAACCTAATGCGTGGAATGAGTGCAACAGGTGGAGTATATAGCAATTTTAAAGAAAAAGGACTTACTCAAAATCTTTTATATGAATATGTAGCTACTTTAGTTTTAATTGGTGTTCTTTTTGCCTTATCTAAAGGTGTAAATGTTAAAACTTTCGAATCTTTAGGGGCAATACCAATTTTACTATTAATTTTATCTATAGGTTTATCACTAGGTTCAGTAACAGGTTATGCTTTAAATCCTGCTCGTGATTTTGGTCCAAGATTAGCTTTTTGATTATTTAGTCTTTTTGTTTGAAAACAAAAAAGCGCATCTGTTCAATGAGAATATAGCTTTGTGCCAATAATCTCACCATTATTAGCAGGGACAACTATTGGATTATTAAGTTTAATTTAAATATAAAAATATTTTATACAAAAAAAAATATAAAAAATAAGATATAAGAAATCAATATATTTTATAATTTAACTATAGAAAATTGTTAAAAGGAATTATGAAAAGAAAAAAATTTTAAAATTTTTAACATTATTTTTAGGTTTTACAGGCGCAGCATTTACATTTAGCGCTAGTACAAATATTAAATTAGAAAAAAATATTTTAATTAATGATGAATTAAAAGATGAAAAAATAATTGAAAGAAAAATGGTAAAATACTCTCCATTAAATGTTGGTAATGAGATCGATGATGAAATTACTAATATAAATGAAGTTAAATTATTATTAAATTATGAAGTAGAAGATTTCGAAACAATAAATGAAAATAAAAAGTTTTTTACAAACAAAAACAATGAATTTATTAATTTAATTAAAGAAAAAATAATTATATAAAAGATTCAAAAATTAGTGAATTATCTCCAATTGTATGATTCTATTTCGAAAATAAGAATGATAAAGATAAATTTTTAAATTTTATTAAAAATGATAATTCTATATTTAAAATAATTAATTTTACTTATGAAGCAAAACCAACAGTTTTTATTGATGATAAAAATTGTCCTGATAAAAAATGTATTGAAAAATTTAGAGAAGCTTTTTTGAATTTTGATTCAAAAACTGAAAAAAAATTAGATATTGTTTATAAATATCCTGTGAGTTTTACTAAAAATAATTTAAATATTATTAATGCTGAAGGGCTCTATTTATCTGATAATG
>NZ_JNJY01000019.1 GCF_000701825.1 Mycoplasma collis ATCC 35278 | reverse complement strand
AACGCTAATTGGTTTAAATTTATTTCAAAAATTAATATTATTTAATAGAAATGAAGAAGAAAATCTTATTTTTATAAATAAATAAAAAATTTTAAATTTAAACTAAAAAATCATATAATTTATCTATTTATTTAAGTTAAAAAGCCAATTTTATTTTTAAATTGGTTATTTTGTTTTTCCTAAATTTAAAAAAATGTTTTTTATTTTAAAAAAATAATGTATAATGTCATTGTTAAAATTAAGGTTTATAAAATCCATTAACTTTTGTCTTTCTCTCTTAATTTATTAAAAAATGTAAATCCCAAAAAAATAGAAAAATATTCAACATCTAAATTTATTATGAATTTAGAGATTAATTTAAATAAATATGTATTAGATTATTTAGATATTTTTTATAACATTTTTTGAAATTTAAATATTTTTATTTTGGTTATAATTTTTATAATTTATCAATCATTAACTTTTTCGCCTTGAATAGCAATATTTTTTATCTTCATTTTTTTAGGGATATTATTTTCAATAATATTACCAATTTTTGCCTCAATAAAAAATAAAAAACATAATTCCATTTTTTTAAAAACTAAAGAAAATAACGGTTTAAATTACAAAAATTTAATTGAAAATTACAAAAATTTTTACTGATTTAATAAATTAAACATTTTTAAATTTAAAGCATTAGAAAATATAAGTGAAATAAATAATAAAAAATTAAAAACATTAAAAATAAAACAAACTTATAGTTTTTATGAAGAATTAGTTTTTTCATTATTAGAACAAATTAATATTTTATCAATTGCTATTTTAGCTTTATTAAACCCAATAAATAAATTAGTTATATCTATTTCTGAAAATATATTTTCATCATTAAAATATTCAAGTAAAGAAATAATAAATGATGTAAAAGATTTTAAAATAAATAAAACTTTTAAAAACAATATAAATATAGAGAAAAATAATTTTAATAATTACATTAAAAGTTTATCTATTAACGAAATTTTAATTAAAAATTTAAGTATAAATTTTGATGGGAAAATAATTTTTAATAACCTAAATTTAAATTTTAAACTAAATAATAGTTATTTAATTAAAGGTAAATCTGGGGTAGGAAAATCTACCTTAATTAAAATTTTGTTAAACGAAATTGATAAAAATAATTATGATGGAAATATTTTAATAAATAACAATGCATCTTTTTTAGATAATTTAAATATTTTTTATAAAGAATTAATATATTTAGATAACATTGATAATACATATAATTCAAAAGCTATTGATGTTATAACTTTATTTGATGAAAAAATAAATAATGAAAAAATTTTACTTGCAAAAAGAAAATCATTAATTGACTTTGATTTAAATCAAAAATACGATACTTTATCATTAGGACAAAAACAAAGAGTTAAAATCGCTAGATGATTTTATTATGATAAAAAAAATTTAATATTAGATGAAGCATTAGCTGGAATTGACAAATTCAAAAGAATTAAAATTCTAAAAAATATTTTAAGCTTAAAAAATAAAATCATCATAATTGTTTCGCATCATTTTTCAATTGAGGATGAAAAATTATTTAACAATGTTATAGAATTATAATTTTAAATTTAAATACTCTGTAAATTAAACTTTTAAATTTTATAGAAAAATAAAACCCACTATAAATTCCTTTATAGTGGGTAAAATTATTTTAATTTAAAACTAAATTATTAATATAAAAAATAATTTTTTCTTTTACCTTTTCAATTGCGTAAAGATTAATTTTTCTCAAATCATAAAAATTATCATATTTTTTTGTATATTCTTTAAAAGCTTTAATATATTCAACTAACAAATCGCTTGCTATATTAATTTTTACTATTCCTGAATTTATTGCTTTTTTAATAGTGGAAATATCTAGTCCTGAAGTTCCATGCATAACAGGTGAGACACTAAATTCATTTGCTATTTTTTCAATAACACTAAATTCTAATTTAGAAGCTTTTTTCTCAACCCCATGAATAGTCCCAAAAGCAATTGCTAATAGTTCGCTTTTAGTTTTTGTATAAAAATACTTTGCTTTTTCATAAGAAACAATTTGTGCATCATTAGCAATTACATTTTCTTCTTTACCACCTATTTTTCCTATTTCAAGCTCAAGAGTTAAATTTTCAGCTATTTTTTTTGCTTGTAGAGAATTATAAATATTTTCTTCAAACTCTAAATGAGATCCATCATACATTGCAGAATCAAAACCATCATTAACAGCCTTTTTCAATAATTCAAGATCACTACAATGATCTAAATGGAGATAAAAAATACTTTTTGCATTTTTTATTGCTTTTAGTACTGCTGGCACTAAAAGCTCATAATCTGCATATTTTAAAGCGCTAGGGGTTATTTGAATGATCAAAGGAACTTGAGTCTCTTCACCAGCTTTTATTATCGCATTCAGTGTCTCGAGATTAATAATATTAAAAGCTAAAATAGCTTTTTTGCTTTGTTTGAGTTCTTGTAAATAAAGCTTTAAAGATTTTTTATTCATTTTTTTCTAATTTTTTTCTAACTAAATCAGCAACTTTTTCAACATCTGTACCAATAATAATTTGATACCCTTTATTTCCAAGTCTTACAATACCCCTTGCTCCATTAGCAATAATTATATTGTCATCAATTAGCTCTTTGCTATTTGATTTTAATGTAAGTCTAAGTCTTGTTGCGCAATTTTCAACTAATTCAATATTTTCTTTTGTTACTGTTTTAAGAATGATTGATGCTAATGTTTCGTATCTATCATTCGATTTTAGTTTACTTTCGCTAAATTCATTTTTAATATAATTTATATCTTCTTTTTCTCTACCAGGTATTTTTATATCAAAAAATCTGATAGAAAAATAAAAGATAACAAAATAAATACAAAACATTACAATAGAAAATAATCAAATTCAAAGTGGATTCGCTAAAACTCCTACTTGAGTTGAAATTTGTCAACTTCTTGGGAAAGAAATTATATAATCAATAAATCCAGCACTAAAGCCAATTCCAATTGATGCCCCCATTCAAGTTACAAACATATAAAATAAAGATGTTAAAAACGCATTAGCTAAATATAAAAGTGGACTAATAAAAATAAAGGCAAAAATTAATGGTTCATCAATTCCGGTGAGTCAACTTACAAGCGCTGCTCCTCCATAGAAATACATCATTTGTTTTCTTTTGTTTTTATTAGATGTTAAAATCATGGCTAAAGCCGCTCCTGGAAGCCCGCCTAAAAATAATGGGAAAAATCCTGATGTAAATGTACCTGAATTAGTTAATCCCGCTTGGAAAGCTGGAATATCACCATTTATAGTTACAACTTCTCCGGTTAAATTTGTTCCTTCAATCGGTAATTGGAATCAAACAAAAGTATTTAAAATGTGATGAAGACCAAAAGGTTGTAATAATCGATTAAAAAGAGCATAAATTCCTGCTAAAAAACCTTTTAAAAATGTATTAGAACTACTTAAAGAAGTACCTAGTTTTATTAAAATGAACTGAATTAAAGGTCAAACAATAGCAAAAACTAGCGCTAATGGAACAATGGTTAAAATTCCAAGCATCGGAATAAATCTTCTTCCACCAAAAAATGAAAGAGACATTGGTAATTTTATATCTTTAAATCTATTATAAAGAGTTGCTACTATCAAACCGCTAATTATTCCGCCAAAAACCCCCGTATCAAGTTGATATGTTATTTTCCCATTTTTTAAAAAGTATAAAAGCTGGGTTTTATTTTTTAATTCACTAGATGTTAGAACATTATTTCAAATTAAATTAGCTAAAATATTTTCTTTTAATAAAGCACTATAACCTAGCCAAACTATAGCTCCAACTAAAGCAGCTTCACCCCTATTATCTTTTGCAAAACCAAAAGATATTCCTATAGCAAAAATTAATGGTAAATTATCAAAGACTATTTTTCCAGGTGTTTCAATAATTTGACCTAATATTTTAACTCCAAAACTTATACCAAGCGATTCATTAGAATAAGGATCTTGAATTAATGATCCTAATCTTAAAAGTAACGCTGCTATAGGTAAAACAGCAATTGGAAACATTAGTGATTTACCTAATCTTTGTAATCAATTTAAAATTGAATTAAAAAAATTTAATGTAGAATTTTTAGTCATGATTATCTAAACTCTGCACTTTTAAGTGTTTTTTGATCTAATAATTTTGCAGCTTGTTTATCTAAAACAAAAATACAGTTTGGGTGAAGTTGTAAAAACGCAGCCGGAATATCACTATTTGGCTTATCTTCTAACATTTTTTTAGTTACTAGAGCTTTATTTTGACCGAAAGAAATCATAATTATTTTTTTAGTATGATTTAAAATTGTACTTACCCCCATTGTTATAGCTTGTTTGGGAGCGGATTCATAACTAGAAAATTTTTGCTTAGCGATTAAATCATCGATTGTTGCTTTTTCTAGATTAGAAATATGAGTTTTAGAACTAATATCAGTTTTTGGCTCATTATATGCAATATGACCATTTATTCCTAGTGAAATATATTGCAAATCAATTTTATTTTTCGCTATCATATTTTCATAATTTAAAGCTTCTTGCTCTAAATTACTTGCTATTCCATTAGGAATGAAAATATTTTCTTTTTTAATATTTACATAATTAAAAAGATTTTGATTCATTTGATTTATAAATGATTCATTGTGTGAAGGATCGACATTGACAAATTCATCAAGATTAAAGCTTTTAATTTGACTTCAATCACGATTATTTTGTTTATAATCTTCTATTAACAATTTATAAAAATCCAGTGGCGAAGTTCCTGTTGCAAAACCTAAGACCGAATTAGGTTTTGAACTAATTTGTTCAATAAACAAATTAGCCACATATTTATGTAAATCATTAATTTTATCAAAAACTATTATTTTCAAATTTTTAACTCCTTAATGTTAAAAAATGTTCATTATTTTTGTAAAAACATAATGAACAAACAAATTATAGTTTTTTTTTTTTTTTGTAAGCAAAAGGTAAAAAAAGCAAAAAAAGTGCAAAAAAAACGCAATTTTTTACTAAAATAAAAAAACAAATATTATTTTTTAAAAAAATATGAATTTAAAATTAATAATAAAATACAATGTTTTTGAGTTTATATTTTTTGTTTTTTAAAAAACTAAATTATTTTTTTAAAAAAAATAAAAAATAATTTTGCAATCATAATATTTATAACTTTTATCGCCGTTATTATTTTTTTTCTAAAAAAAAAAAAAAGTTTCTACCTATTGATAAAAACTTTTTTCATTTATATTTTTTAAAATTATTCTTCAATATTTATAGTTTCAGTTGTTTTTGAATTTATAACTTCATTTGTTTGAATTGTTGCGAAAATTAAAACAATTAAACCAACTATTGGAATTGTTCATGAAATAAAAGATAATATTCAAATATTACTTAATTTCAATCCTAATTTTTCAACACGTGATGCAATTAAAGCTACATAAGAAAAGCCGGCGATTGATAAAGCTATTGCTAGTAATATTAAGATCACAACCATTGCTAAACCAAAAGATGCTGAAAATAATATAGCAAAAGCGAATAAAAATACAAACACAAACGCAACAATTGACAATATATAAAAAATTCACATTTTTTTTATATAATTTTTAATATGATTCATTTTATTAAGATTCCTTTCGATTTTTTTTAAAAAAATAATTTTAATTTTTTAATTATTATACTATTTTTTAATATTTTTTTTGTTTATTAAAAATAATAATAACATTATAATTAAATAATGATTCAATGATTCCCTGGACATATGTCGAAAGCGATGCGCGAAATAAAAGAAAAAGAAAAAATTTGTGATTTATTTTTAATTGTTTTAGATGCAAGAGCCCCCATTAGTTCATATAACGAAGATTTTGATAAAATTTCACCTCATAAACCTAGATTATTTGTTATTGCAAAAAAAGATTATGGTGATGAAAACAAGCTTGAGTTATTAATTAAAAAATTCGAAAATTCTAATAAATCAAAGGCAATATTAGTTAATTTGAAAAATAATTCTTCAAAAAAAATAATTTTAAAAAATATCCATTCATTATTGAACGAAAAAAAAGAAAAAGATTTAAAAAAGGGTTTTTTAAAACCACAGATGAGAGTTTTTGTTTTAGGGGTGCCTAATAGTGGAAAATCAACATTAATCAATTTATTAGCTTCTTCTAAAGCTAAAGTAGGCGATAAACCTGGAGTTACTAAATCTCAACAATGAATTAAAACACAAGATATTCAATTATTAGATACACCAGGTATTTTATGACCAAAATTTGATGATCAATTAATAGCTATGAAACTAGCAATTATTGGTTCGATAAATCCAGAAATAATACCCAAAAGAACATTTTTTACTTTTGGTTATAAATTGCTATCTAAATACTATCCTGAAAAAATTAAAAAACTAAATTTAGAACCTACCGAAGATGAGATAGAAATTTATAATAATTTATATAAATTAGCTAAAAATAAAAACTTTTTATTAAAAAATAACCAATTGGATATTGAAAAAACTACTCAGTGAT
Organism: Mycoplasma collis ATCC 35278; assembly: GCF_000701825.1. Lineage (GTDB taxonomy): Bacteria > Bacillota_I > Bacilli_A > Mycoplasmatales > Metamycoplasmataceae > Mesomycoplasma_A > Mesomycoplasma_A collis. The sequence continues at coordinate 8,647 of NZ_JNJY01000019.1, read as the reverse complement.
TTATAATATATTTAAGAAAATTAATTAATGTTACATACGATTAGGGGATTTATGTCAAAAAAATTATTAGTACTAATTCACGATAAATTTCAAGATTATGAATTAATTGCTGTTTTATCAACTTTAATAAAAGCTAAAGTTTTCACTGAAATTAATTATTTTAATTTTGCTGATATTACTGATTTTAACGGACAATATAATTTAGTAAATATAAAAAATGATAAAGAGAAAATTTATCAGAAACTATATAATTATGATGCAATTTTTATCCCTGGTGGACAAGGGGCGCAATTATTAAGAAAAGATAGCAAAGCATTAAATTTAATTTCTGATTTTATAAAAAAAGAAAAATGAGTTTTTGCGATTTGCGATGCGCCAAATGCACTTTTTGAAAATAATGTATTTGATCCTGATACCCACTATACAGCTTATCCAATTGATAATCAAATAAAAGGAACTAATTTCACAAATAATGATGTTGTACAAGATAAAAACATTATAACAGCTAGAAGCGCGAGTTGCTCACTAAATTTAGCGTTAAAAATAATTGAAATATTTAATGGTATAGATGCAAAAAACCAAATAGAAAAAAGCTTAAATGGAGCTTAATTTTATTTGGTTTTTTAATTGTTTAATTTATTCTAAAAAAAACTTTCACAAAAAATATTATCTATTCATAGAAACAAGTTTTTCTTAAGTAAAAATTAATATTTTATTTTTCTCATTTATTATTTTTAATTTTATTAAACATTTTTTTAGCAATAAAATCAACATCAAATTGTATTTTAGATAAAAATAAAAAAAGTTCTTTGGAAACATCGATTTCTTCGTTATTTTCATTTATTATATTTTTTAATAAATGTTTTTCATTTTTTAGTAACCCAATTATTTTTAAATTAAAAATTTTGTTTTTTTCTAAGATTTTTTTTATGCTATTTATCTGATGAATCCCACCGTCAGTAATAATTAAATCTATTTTTGCAAAGTAATTTTTCTTTTTTTTGATATATTCATTAATAACTTTTTCCATTAAATCTAAATCAAAAATTTTATTTTTTTCTTTATGGAGATAAAAGAAATTTTGATTTTTTATGTTTTCATTTTCTTTGTAAAACATAATTAAACTAATCGGAATGTTATCTGGAGTAAAAGAATTATCTACAATTAAAAAATTTTTTATTTTTCCAACATTTATTTTTTTTGCTAACTCATTGAAAATATTGTTTTTTTCTTTATCTTTTTTTAATAAAAGACTTATTTTTTCTAAAGAGTTATTTTCCAAAAGTAATAAATTATTTTTTAATTCACCTTTAATAGGGAAATAAAATTTATCATTAAAATCAAAAAGAGATAAATTTAATAAATTTTTGAAATTACTTTTTATAATTATTCTATCAGGCATAATATTATTTTTATAAAAAGTGGTTATAAATTCATTAATAAAATCATTTAAAGCTATTTTTTTTTCAAAAATTTCTTCAACAAAATTAAACAAATGTCCTCATCTATAAAAATAAATGAAAACAACAAATTTTTTTTCGATTTCTATAAAAATAATAAAGTCAAAATGTTTGTTAGTTTTTAATTGAATAAATTGATTTTCTAATAAATTTTTTTTGAAAAATTCTAAAGCTTTTTTTATTTCTAAAGCAACTTCTAATTGAACATCATCTTTTTTAGCTTTTTCATAAATACTTTTTAAATATGTGAAAAAATTAGATTTTTCATTCTTGAAAATATTTTTAATTTTTTCAAAAACAATATTTATCTTTTGTGAAGTTCATTCACTTTGTTTTATAAGGAAACCATTTTTATATAAAAATTCTTTTTCTAAAATTTTTTTAATAAAACTTAAACCAAATTTAGGTGGAAAAGGCCCGAAAAAAAAAGCATTTTTATCATAAACATATTTGTGTTTAATTTGAAATTTAATACCTTTATTTTTAGTAACAACTAAATAAGGATATTTACCATTGTTTTTCAATAAAATATTATATTTTGGGTATAAAAATTCAATTTGATTAGCTTCTAAAATTAAAGCGCTTTTTTCATTTTTTGTAATTGTAAATTCAAAATCATCAATTTCTTCAACCATTTTAAAAGTATAAAAAGAATTTTGAGTTCCTTTAAAATATTGCAACATTCTGTTTTTTAAATTTACTGATTTTCCTATATATATAATTTCGCCTTTACTTTTTCAAAAATATACCCCTGGTTTTTCAGGAACTTCATTTTTTATTTTTTCTATTATTTTTACAATCATGGTTGAAATATTATAAAAGATAAAATAAGGCCAATTATAAAAAGAAAGTAAATTGGTTTCTTTTTTTTGTATCAAAAAAAAGAAAAAATACTATAGCTAGGAACAAAAATAAAAAGAGCAATCAATCTTCAATCAGAGAAAAAACTTAATTTTGCACTTGTATTTTTATCTACTAAATTTGCATAATCATTAATAGATCTATTAAAATTAATATTTGGCAACATTGTTGAAATTAATAATTGAATACCCAAGGCAAAAAGAATACCTGATAAAACTGGATTTATATATTTAATAATATTGGATAAATAACGATTTTGTTTACTTTTTTTAATTAACTTAATAGAAATAATCATCATTAATATCGCTGGTAAACAAAATAAAATATAAGTTAAAATTGAAATAAATATTCCTCATCATGCGTTGTCAGAAATTAATAAACCAGTGAAAGTGGCAAATTTTGTTGAAACAACTCCAGGTGTAAAGTTTGAAATTGTAAAAACTAAATCAATTTTTTCTTGTGTTATGTTAAAACCAAAGGTTTTGGCTAAAAATAACCAAAAAGACTGAAAGATAGGCATAAATATTTGTCCGCCACCAAAAACAATTAAACTAATAATAACAACAGCTAATAATGAAAAAAGAATTCCCCCAATAAGTAAAAGCATTATTTATCTCCTTTTTTCTTATTTTTAAGTTTAATAAATTCTAAAATAAAAATAACAAGTATTATTAAAATTAAAGGAATTGCTGGGATGTTGAAAGGGCTAGGGACGAATAAACAAAAAAATAAAGTAAATAAAAAAAGACTAATTCAAACAATAATATTTAATTGACTAAAACTACTTTTTAAAAATCTATAGGCAAAAGCAAAAATAATTCCAATAAGTGCAGAAATTACTCCAACATTAATCACATATAAATATTTATTAGGTAAAAATGTCGCAAAATAATATAAAACCATAGCTAATGAGACGTGAGGTAAAACAGCTAAAAGTACAACTAGTATTCCTTTTATTTTACCTAATTGTTTTATAGAAACATAGGAAAGAATCTCTATTACTGCTGGGCCAGGAATTAAATTACAAGCAATAAGTGCTTCATTAAATTCTTCATCAGTAAGTCATTTGTATTTTTTTACAGCAAATTCTCTTATAACAGGCATGATTGCATTTCCGCCACCAAAACCTACAAATGTACATTTAATTATGAAGAAAAAAACTTTTCAAAAACTATTATTTTTCATTTAAAAATTATATTTAATATTTTTTTTAAAAAAACTAAATTATTTTTTTTATTAAAAAAACTCTTAAATGTTCTTCGCAATTCAACCACTTAAGAGTTATTGTTTTTAGATAATAAAATTATTTATATTTAAATTAATAAAAATATTTAAAAATTGTTTTTTATTTTAATTACTGTTATCCATATTTTTACTTGCTTCTTCTAAATTTTTGCTAGTTTCTTCTAAAATTGAATATGGAAAAAATAAATATGATAAAAATGAACTCACTTTTCCTTTTGAATTTTTATTATCTTTATATGTTTTAATTTTTATAAAATAAACAACATTAACAATTGTTAAAATTATTAAAATTATTGGAATAACAAATATAAAAAGATAGCCAATTTTATCGCTAAAATAGCTAGTAAAAATATCTATAATTACAATAATCAATAAAATAATAGAAATAATACTTAAAATATAAACGAATTTAAATTTATTAATGTTTTTTTTAATATCCATCAGTTATATTCGAACCTTAACTTTAAAAGCAATGCTAAATTTTATTTTTTTTAATCATTTTTAAATTGATTAAAATATTTTAAATAACTAAAAAATTATTCATATTTTTCAATTATTTTTTGCATTTATTTTGTTAAAATTGTCATCCTTTCAATATTGATTTTTCTGCATAATCATTTAATAGAACTATCAATTTTCTGCTATTGCTTAAATTAGAATTTTTTTACATTTAAATTATAAAACTTTTAACAAAAAACAACAAAATTTTAAAAAAAAGATTTGTAAATTCTAATATTTTATTTTTTTTGTAAATGTTTAATTATTTTTTAATTTTAATTTGCAAAATATAGTAAAATTTAAAAATAAATTTTTAAAGAGGTTGTTTTATGTTGGAAATAAAGAATTTATCAAAGGTTTTTTCTGATAAAAAACTTTTTACAAATGTTAATTTAAAATTTACTGAAGGTAACACATATGGAATTATTGGGGCAAATGGAGCTGGAAAATCAACTTTTTTAAAAATATTATCAGGGCAAGTTGAATCTTCTTCTGGTGAAATAATAAAAGACAAAAATCAAAGAATTTCAGTTTTATCTCAAGATCATAATATGTATGATGATTTTAACGTAACAGATGTTGTTATTATGGGTAATGAACTTTTATATAACATTCAAAAAGAAAAAAATGCGATTTATGAAAATCCAGAATCAACTGAAAAAGATTATACAAGAGCTGGAGAATTAGAAGAACAATATGGTTTATTAGGCGGTTGAAGCGCTGAAAATGATGCTCAAATTTTATTGTCTGCTTTAGATATCCCAAAAGAAAAATGAAATTCTAAAATGTGTGACTTAAAAGCTTCTCAAAAAGTTAAAGTTTTATTGGCGAAAGCGCTTTTTGGAAATCCGGATATTTTAATAATGGATGAGCCAACTAACCATTTAGATTTAAAAGCAATTAAATGATTAGAAAATTTTTTAATTGATTATCAAAATATTGTAATAGTTGTTTCTCATGATAGTGATTTTTTAGATCAAATATGTACACATATAGTTGATATTGATTTCTCGGAAGCAAAAATGTTCGCTGGTAATTATACTTTTTGAAAAGAATCATCAACACTTTTAAGAGAAATGCAAAAAAATGCAAACGCTAAAAAAGAAGAACAAATTGAAAAATTACAAGCATTTATCGCTAAATTCTCAGCTAATGCTTCAAAATCATCTCAAGCTACATCAAGAAAAAAATCACTTGAGAAAATTCAACTTGAAGAAATTAAACCTTCATCTAGAAAATATCCATTTATTAGATTTGATATTTTTAGACAACCAGGAAAACAAATCTTAACTGTAGAAGATTTATCATACCAAAATCCAGTGACTAAAGAATTTTTATTTCAAAATTTATCTTTTCAAATACTTCCAAATGAAAAAATGGTTCTTTTAGGTGAAGATGACGTTGCAAAAACTAAATTATTAGAAATTTTAGCAGGAATAGAAACGCCAACTGGCGGAAGTGTAAAATGAGGAACAACTATTAAGTATGAATATTTCCCTTCAGATAATTCAAAATATTTTACAAAAAATGAAAATTTAATTGAATGATTAAGTAAATGACCACTGGATAATGAATTAGAAGAAAATAAAGATAATTCAGATCATAAAATAAGAAGCTTTTTAGGAAGAATGCTTTTTAGTGGCGATTCTGTATTTAAAAATGCTCAAGTAACATCTGGAGGCGAAAAAGCTAGATTAATGTTTTCCAGAATGATGTTAAAAGAAGCTAATTTTTTAATTTTTGATCAACCTTTAGATCATTTAGATACTGAATCGATCGACTCTGTGATCGAAGGATTAGAACAATATAAATCTGCGATGATTTTTACGACTTATAATCGTGCTTTTGTTAAAAAAGTGTCTAATGTTATTTTAGAAATAAAAAATGATTCATCCTTTATTTTTAGAGGTACATTAGATGAATATGAAGAAAAAATGGGGTATTAATAATGTTTGATACAATTGCAGCTATTTCATCAGGTAATAACATTAATCAAGCTATTTCAATAATTAGAGTCACCGGGCCTGATGCTTTTAAAATTGTAAAAAAAATTTTTACTGGTAAGGTTGGAGAATCTAATCAAATTACATATGGTTTTATTAAAGAAAAAGGTAAAAAAATTGATGAAGTATTAGTAGCTTGATTTAAAGGGACTAAAAATTTTATTGGAGAAGATACTGTTGAAATTAATGCTCATGGCGGTATTGTTGTAACTAATTTAATTTTAGAACTTTTATTAGTTAATGGAGCTAGATTAGCAGAGCCTGGTGAATTTTCAAGAAGAGCTTTTTTAAATGGTAAAATCGATTTAATTAAAGCAGAAGCTATAAATGATTTAATTCATGCTAAAACAAAAAAACAAGCAAATTTATCTGCTCGTAAATTAGATAGAAAAACTTCAAATTTTATTGAAGAATTAATCGATAGAGTTTCTTACTTAATTGCAGGAATTGAAGTAAATATTGATTATCCTGAATATGACGATGTTGATGAAATTACTCGCGATCTTTTATGAGTAAAATTAGAAGATTTAGAACTACTATTAGAAGAAGTTGTTAAACAATCTGAAAGATCTAGAATTATTTCTAACGGAGTAAATGTTGCTATTGTAGGGAAACCTAATGTTGGTAAATCTTCTTTATTAAATTGTTTATTAAATGAAGAAAAAGCTATAGTATCTTCTGTTAGTGGAACAACTAGAGATGTTGTTGAAGGTCAATTTGTTTTAAACGAAATTTTATATACTATTAAAGATACAGCAGGAATAAGAGAATCAAAAAATCAGATTGAAAATATTGGAATGGAAAAAACTTTTGAACAAATAAAACAATCAGAAATGATTATTCACTTAATAGATGGGACGAAAAAAGAAGATGAATTTGATAAATTAATCAAGACTAAATCAAAAAAGAAAATATATATTAAAGTTTATAATAAATTAGATTTAGTAGATAAAAAAGATATTAAAAATAATTCTAGTATTTGAATTAGTGCAAAAAACAAAAACATTGATAGTTTAGAAAAAAAACTAAATTCTATTGCAAAAGAAATCGATTTTGATAGTGAATTTGTAGTCACAAATACAAGACAATTAGCGCTAATTAAATCAGCTTACAAAAATATAAAAATAGCAAAAAAATCTATTGAAAAAAATAATGGCCCTGAAGTAGTTATAGTTGATCTTGTTAAAGCATGAGAAAATCTTCAAGATATCCAAGGTAATTCTGATAATGAAAAATTATTAGATACTATTTTTAAAAATTTTTGTTTAGGTAAATAAAAAACAAGAAAAACAATATAATATTTAATATAATAAAAATACTAAATATTATATTGTTTTTTATATTGTTAAATTATTAAAAAATTAAAGGTGTTAAATGGAAAGTTTAGAAATTGAATACAAATGAGATATACCGGAAAAAGAAAAAAAATTAAAAGAAGAAATTGTCTCTTTTTTAAACGCTGATGGAGGGGAAATTCATTTAGGTGTAAAAGACAACGGGGAAATAGATACGGAATTAATTAAAGCAAAAAGAAAAATATGGGAAGATAAAATATCCAATTGAATAAAAAATGCTTTTTTAGAAGATGTCACACATCTTATAAAAATATTTCCGAATGAAATCCCTTTTAAAATCAAAATAAATAAAGGAGATAATAAACCTTACTGTGTAAGGGAAGGGTCCATTTTTAATTACAGTGAAGTTTATATAAGAATATCTTCAAAAAAACAAAAAGCAAATAGTGAACAAGTTGAAAGATTAATTTTAGAAAAAAAAGCTAGCAAGTTTGAAAATTGACGATCAAAAGTACAAAGTTTAACTTTTAATTATTTACAAACTAAATTAGAAAAAGTAAATATTGAATTCAATGAATATAAATTAAGATTTAAAACAGAAAATAATGAATATAATAATTTAGCTTTTTTATTAAGCGATCAAAATGATCGTATTTCTAAATTAATAGTTTTTAATAATGAAAATTTAAATGATATTATTGATAAAAAAGGATTTAAAGGTTCAATTATTAAACAAATTTATGATATTTTTGATTATTTATTTCTTTTCAATAAATTAAAAATAAATTTTAATGGCGGACCGGAAAGACAAGAAAAATATGATTATCCAAAAATAGCTTTAAGAGAAATAATTATTAATTGTTTTTGTCATCGTGATTGAATTGTTGATGAATCTGAAATAATGATAAAAATTTTTTCAGATAAAATAAATATTATTTCCCCCGGACCTATTGTAAGAGGTTTAACTTTAGAGCAAATAAAAAAAGGAGCAAATGCAAGAAGAAATAAAAATTTAGTTGATATTTTAGCAAAACTTAATTTAATTGAAAATTATGGAACGGGTATTGAAAGAGTTTTTGAAAGTTATTCTGATTTTTATAAAAAACCTGATTTTAATTTAGATAATAATAATTTTTCAGTAATTCTTTATAATAAAAATTATAAAAAAAATATCATTGTGTCACACAAACAAAATGATACTTTAAAATCCGAAAATGATACTCTAGATAGTAAAAATATTACTTTAAAACTTGAAAATGATGCTTTAAAATCCGAAAATATTACT
>NZ_JNJY01000018.1 GCF_000701825.1 Mycoplasma collis ATCC 35278 | reverse complement strand
CAAAAATTTTATATAGGTTCAAGAACTGAAATATTTGTTTCCAACATTATTAAAAAATTTACTAAAAGAAAAACGCTAATTGGTTTAAATTTATTTCAAAAATTAATATTATTTAATAGAAATGAAGAAGAAAATCTTATTTTTATAAATAAATAAAAAATTTTAAATTTAAACTAAAAAATCATATAATTTATCTATTTATTTAAGTTAAAAAGCCAATTTTATTTTTAAATTGGTTATTTTGTTTTTCCTAAATTTAAAAAAATGTTTTTTATTTTAAAAAAATAATGTATAATGTCATTGTTAAAATTAAGGTTTATAAAATCCATTAACTTTTGTCTTTCTCTCAAAATATTTTATATATAAAATTATGACTAATTATTAAATATAAATTGTAAATAAGAAAATCGAATAATTATTTATTTCAGCTGTTTTTATCATTAAGAATATGTTGTTTTTTTTCGTTCTCAGCTTTAAAAACTGTTAAAATCGAAGAAATTAATATTAATATAAAACTTACAATTACCATTATTAAATAAAAAATTGGAAATGAAATTGAAATAGGACTTCCAATTGAAAATTCAACTGGGATTCGAAGAGAAAATAATTCTAAAGCAATCGAACCTAATGATACTATTCATAATCAAAATAAAGCATTGAAATTTTGATTATTTTTTTTAATTATTTTCATTTTTACAACTAATTTAAAAGATATTATGACTACAATAATTTTTGCTAATAATCCAAATATATATTCAAGTGTTCTTGATATATAAATAAATACATTAAATATTTTTGATCCATAATATAGTCCATTAAAAATTAAATATCTTGTAATTAAAAAAGAAAAAAATAATTAAAATTAAAGAAAATAATGAAGAAGCAGTGATTACTATTAAATTTATTTGACCTAATTTTTTTATATTTTTCATAAATATTTTTTTTGTTTTTTTTAAAACAAAATTTATTTTGTCCTTTCGTTTTTGTTTTTGATAAAAAGTATAATAAAAAAAACAAAAAAAAATTGAAAAAAGTTAATTTTAATCATTAATGCTTTATAATTTAAATTTTAATAATTAAATTTAAAACAAAAGGAAAAAATGAATTATAGAAATGTTATTTTTGGTATGAGAAATGCAATAGAAATGGCAAAAAAAATATCAAACGAAACTAATATACCACTTTTAAAAGTAAATAGAGATGTTTTCGCTGATGGTGAAACATTATTATGATCAGAAGAAACTGTAAGAAATTCAAATGCTTTCATTATAGCAAGTACTCATACTCCAGCTAATGAAAACATAATGGAATTACTTATTTTTATCGATTCTTTAAAAAGAGCTAATGTTAAAAGCATTAATATTGTAATGCTATATTATGGTTACGCAAGGCAAGATCGTAAAGATCATGGAAGAAAACCGATTACTGCTAAATTAGTTGCAGATTTATTAGAAAAAGCAGGAGCTAATAGAATAATAGCAATTGATTTACACAATCCTTCTATTCAAGGTTTTTTCAACATTCCAGTTGATGATTTAAAAGGGCAATATGTTTTGGCTAAAAAAATCAAACAAGAAAGCGAAAGATTTACAGTTGTATCGCCAGATCATGGTGGAGCAGTAAGGGCTAGAATTTTATCAGAATTAATTGCTGATACAATAAAAATTGCAATTATCGATAAAAGAAGAATAGGCGTTAATAAAACTGAAGTTCTAGGAATTATTGGTAATGTTAAAGATAAAAATGTTGTTATTATCGATGATATTATTGATACAGGTGGAACTATAATAAAAGCGGCTAAAACAGTTAAAGAACATGGAGCTAAAAAAGTTATTATCGCAGCAACTCACGGTGTTTTTTCAAATGGTTTCCAAATGTTTGAAGATGCTAAAGAAGTTGATAAAGTTATTATCACTGATACAATAACACATAATCACTTTGATGCTTCTAAATATAAAAAATTAGAAATAGTTTCTTTATTTAAATTTATTTCCAAAACAATAAATGCAATTACAAACAATACTTCTATAACTGAAATTTATTCAGAATTTAAAAATGAAATCATTTAAAGAAAAAGTTAAAAATTTAGTCAATAATTCACAAGTTTTTGAAAAACTTGAACATTATGTATTTTTGATTGAGCAAGAAAATCAAAAAATTAATTTAACTGGTTTTAGCGGTGATACATTATGAAAAGAAGGAATATATGAATCGCTTATTTTTATGAATTCTAATTCTTTTTCAATGAACGAAAAAGAAAAATTAGAATTTTTAGACATAGGTGCAGGAGCAGGTTTTCCCTCTCTTCCCTTCTTAATTTGAAAAAATAATTTTAATTTAACTATTTATGAGCCAATTCAAAAAAGGGTAAATTTTTTAAACTTAGTTAAAAAAGAAATTAATTTAAATTTTAAAGTTAAAAAAATAAGAGCTGAAAATTCAAAACAACATGAATATTTTGATTTTATAACAGCAAGAGCAGTATCTTCGTTAAAAAATCTTATTGAAATTTCACACTTTTTAGGAAAAGAAAATTGTTTATTTTCTTTTTTAAAAGGACCTAAAATACATGAAGAAATTGAACAATCAAAAGATATTTTTAAAAAGTTAAAAATTGAAAAATTTTCTTTATTTAAAATAGAGAGCAAGTTTGAAAAAACAAACTATAATTTTAATTTTATTAAAGAAGCAAAAACTCCTTTAGAATATCCTAGAAAATGAGAAAAAATTGTAAAGAGCTAAATTTATTATGAATAAAAATTACGATCAAAAAGAAAAGAATATAAAACAAAAAAAAAGAGCATTTCAATTTGCGAATGATGATGAGTGATATACAACTAAAGAAGATATTCAATATTTTATTGATAAAGCAAAAATTCCAAAAACCAAAATTATTTGGTGCCCTTTTGATCTAAAAAATTCTAACTTTGTTAATGTTTTTAAAAAAAACGGTTATAAAGTAGTCTCTTCTCACTTAGATGAAGGAAAAGATTTTTACTTATATGAACCAAAAGGAAAATGAGATATTATTGTTTCCAATCCCCCATTTAGAAATAAATTTAAACTCTTAGAAAGATTATTAGAGTTTAATAAACCATGGGCTTTAATTTTCGGCATTCAAGCATTGAATTCTGAAAAATTTTGCGATAAATTACAACAATTTAAAAGGGTTCAATATATTCATTTAAAAAGAAGAATGTGTTTTACAAAAGATTATTTGAATTATGACGTAATGAATTTGCAAAGACCTTCTTTTGCTAGTATGTGGATAGCTAATGATTTATTTAAAAAAGATATACAAGTTTGATATGGTGTAAATTATAAAAAAGATAGCAAGGAATTTTGTTAATGTTGAATATATTTATTTCAAAAAATTTAATTAAAAATTTAATTAATTTAAGAAAAAAAGATTGAAACGAAGATATAAACGAATTCGATATTTATTCGAAAATTCAAAAAATATTAATTTATGATGAAAAAATAAATGAAAAAGAAAAATTAAATTTTCAAAAAATAGATGACAGATTTCAAGGTATTTACATAAAAGAATTAAATGAAACAATATGTTTCACACAAATGTTGTCTTTTTTATCAAAAATTAGATCAAGAAATACTTTTATAAGTCAAAATAGTAAAACTGCTCAAGAATTTGCAAATAAAATAAATTCCAATTTGTCTATCTCATTAAATCCCTTTGATTTAGAGAAAAAAGTTATTATTAAACAAAAATCTATAATCAAAGATTTAATTCAATTATTGCATTTATCAGTAAAAATAAATAAATCTATAGAATGATTAAATAATGAAATAGAATTTTCTAATTTAAATGAATTTATCGATTATAGAAATTTTATAAAGAATAAAAATAAGGGAAATAATTCAACATTTATAAAAATATTTGAAGATATAAAACAAATAATTTTATATGGTAAATTAGATGGAGCTAATTATTCAGATACAATAAATACAGCAAAGATCATCCAGTTGTTAAATAAAAAAAATTTGATTTATTTTTTATTTCATTAAATCAAAAAACTGATAAAATTAGAAAAAATTATGAAATTCAAAATTTAAATTTTAAAATTTATGATGAAAAAATAAATTTTTCAAATTTTAAAAATGAAAATGATATTAATGTAATCAAAAGAAATCAGGCATTGTTTATTAAAAATATACTTAAAAGATATTTAAAATACAATCAAATAAATTTACATCAATGTTTTGCTTGTGATTATAAAATTGAAAACAATTTAATAGCTTCACACATTTATAGATTTTCAGATATTAATCATGATTTACAAAATAAAAAAATTAATAAAGAAACAGCATATAATTTAGCATTTTCTGGAGAAAACGGATTTTTATTATGTCCAAATCACGATAAAGAATTTGAAAAAGGAATGATAATTTTTGATTTTAATTTAAAAAAATTTATAGTTAATACAAATAATTTATCTGAATTTTCGTTTAAAGAAATTTCAAAAAATTTAAATAGCCAAAATTTTAATTTAATAAATTTTTCCAATACTTTTATCAGTAACTTAAATAAATATTTTGAAAGAATAACTAACATTTAAAAACGAAAGGAAAAATATGAAAAAACCAGTAATTTTAACAGTGATAGATGGTTTAGGGCTAAGAGATGAAATTCAAGGGAATGCTTTCCTCCAAGCTAAAACACCAACTTTTGATGAATATTTTAAAAATTATCCATATTCTATAATACAAGCCTCAGGAGAATATGTAGGGCTTCCAAAAGGGCAGATGGGGAATAGTGAAGTTGGACATTTAAATATAGGAGCTGGCACAATTGTTTATACAGGGCTATCACTTATTAACAAAGCTGTTGAAGAAGATAGTTTTATTAAAAATTCTAAATTTATAAAAGCTTTTGATAATTCAATTAAAACTAATAGCGCACTTCAAGTTATGGGGCTTTTATCGCCAGGTGGCGTTCATTCATTAGAAAAGCACTTATTTACCTTAATTAAAGCAGCGCATGATTATGGGGTTAAAAAATTAAATGTTCATATTTTCGGTGATGGGCGTGATGTTGCTCCGCAATCTATTTTAAAATCAATAGAAAAATTAGAATCTGTTTTAGAAAAATATGAAAATTATAAAATTGCAACTATAGCAGGAAGATTTTATGCTATGGATCGTGATAAAATGTTTGATCGTAATGAAATTGCTTTTAAAGCTATTTTAGGACAGTCTAATAACTATTTTGAAAATGCAAGCGAATATATTAAAAAGCAATATAGTGAAAATATTTATGATGAATTTTTAGTTCCAGCACAAAACAAAAATCTTTTAAAAAATGATTTTTTAAAAGATCACGATTCTGTTATTTTCTTTAATTTTAGACCTGATAGAGCTAGACAATTAACACATATGATTATTAATAGCGATTTATATGATTATAAACCCTCAACAATAATAAAACCTAACGTTTTTGTATCAATGATGAAATATGAAGGGCTAGATACTGAAGTTGCTTTTGAAGAGATGAAAATAACTGAACCCATTGGAAAAGTTATTGAAAAAGCTAATTTAAAACAACTAAGATTAGCCGAAACTCAAAAATATGCGCATGTTACATTTTTCATGGATGGTGGAGTCGATGTTGTATATAAAAATAGTGAAAGAATAATGGTAGATTCACTTAAAGTAGAATCATATGCTGATGCACCAGAAATGTCGGCTGAAAAAATAACTGATAAATTATTAGAAAGAGCTAAAGAATTTGATTTAATAATCATGAATTATGCAAATCCTGATATGGTAGGGCATACAGGGAATCTTAATTCCGCTATAAAAGCGGTGGAAGTTTTAGATCAACAATTAAGTAGAATAAAACAATGGGTGGAAGAAAATAATGCTATTCAGTTTATAACAGCTGATCATGGAAATGCCGAAGTTACTGAAGATGAAAATAATAAACCCGCTACAAAACATACTTCTTATCCAGTTATGCTAATAACTACAGATAAAACTTTAAAATTAAAAGATGGAAAATTAGCAAACATAGCTCCTACTATTTTAGATTATATGAATATTAAAAAACCAGAATCAATGAATGAAGAATCATTAATTATTAAAAAATAATAATCAAAATATAATTTATTAATATAAAATATTTTAAATCTTAATAAATAGAGAAAAAGAAAAGAGGTATATGTGGAAAAAATGTTAAATATAACTCTCAGAGAGAGAGAGAGAGAGAGAGCAGCGATAACACTTTAATATTCCAATATGATAATGAAGATTGAAATAAAAAAGTAGAACTTAAATATAGAGAGAAAAAAATAAATGGAATTTGAGGAAGAGAAAAAGAATATTCTTTAATTGATTTATTAAATAAAATAAAAATTTTTGAAAATATATATGAAAATTCTAATGCTGAGGAAGCATTAGAAAATTTTTTAATTGATTTTGAAAAATTAGAACAATATGAACTTTTATTTTTAGACACTGTGAGTTCAGAAATTAGAAATAAATTAAAAAATAATAATTCAAATAATTTAAATAATGATATAAAGATTCAAAATTTAGTTTTAGTGGGATTTTCCAAAAATAAAAATCCAGAATTGAATTGAAAAACAAATGGTGCTGCTATATTTTTCGACTGCTACATTTTTAGTGATAAAAGTGAATACATATCAAAAATTAGAAGAATTGAATTTTTGAATTTAAATCAATTATTAAATAACAATAAAATAATCGAAAAAATTAAATTTGAAAAGATATCTGTTTCTTCAATAAAAAGGAAAGATAGATTAGAGCCAACATTAGTAAATAAGTATAAAACATTTTTAAATATTTTAAACAAAATCAATAAAACTGTTAATTGAAAAGATGAGCATTTTCAAGCAAATTTAAAAATTGAAGAATGATTTAAATTGATAGAAAAAAGCAGAAATTATTTTAATAATAAAAAATCATTTAATGAAATTATTTTTACTTTAAATAATAATTTAGTAAAACATGAAATTAATGAATTAATTGCTAATAATGAAAAATTTATCGTTTTATCTCCAAATAATAGAACCAATAAAGAAGATATCATGAATATTAAAAAATTTTATATTTATGACGCAAAAGATTTTGATAAAAAAATTCAAATAGAATTTAAGAATAAAAATTTTAATTGGTATAAAAAAGTTGATGATTTTAAAAATGATATTTTAAACAAATATATTAAACAAAAAGATGATCAAATAAATGAAAAAGATAATGAAATAAATGAAATTAAAAACAATAATGATTTATTAGAAAATGAAAAAAAAGAGAATCAAAACAAAATAGATGAAATTAAAGAAATTGAATATAAAACTTTTGAAGAAATAGAAATTATCCAAAATGAAATAAATGACTTTAAAAATGAAAAAACATCATTTGAAAAAAATATTTATAATTTCAAAAAAGAAATAGAAAAATTAAATAGTAAAAATTCTTCAAAAAAAACTAAAGAAGAAATAAATAATTTTGAAATAAAAAATAAAATTTCAGTTTTAGAAAAAAATATTTTAGATTTAAAAAGCAAAATTGAAGAAATAGTAAAAGAAATTCAAAATAATGAAGAAAAATTAAAAAAACTTGAAACAGAAAATAAAAAAAATAAACAAGAATTGGAAAAACTTAAAAGAGAAGAAAAAAAAATCCAAACAAAGATTTCAGCTAATAACAAACAAATTTCATATATAGAAAATATAGAAATTCCAAATTTTAAAAAACAGAAAGAAATATATGAAAAAGTAAATACTTATATAAGTGATAAAAAAAATGAAATAAAACAAATTTACTGAAATGTAGAAATTGACAAAATAAATAACAATAAAAATTCAGAAAATAATAATAATGAGGTTTCTATTTCTTTAGATTTAAATTTTGATAAATTTAATATTTCTAATTTTCCATATTTAAATAATGATGAAACAGGAACCAAAATAAAAATATATAGGTATGACGATGCTTTTCAAAGTATAAAATTTGGCCAATACAAAAATCCTTATTTATTAAAATCATTATCCGAATTTAAAAAATTAAATTCAGAAAATTTAGAAATAGCAAAAAAGCAATTAGATGAATCAAAAATTTTAGAAAAATACAAATTAAATCAAAAACAAAAAGATTCGCTTATAAAATTTATTGCAACACAAGATGTTTTTTATCTTCAAGGTCCGCCAGGAACAGGAAAAACACAAACAATTTGCGCAATTGCAGAGCATTCAATAAGTAAAAATAATGAAAATATTTTAATTACATCTTCAACACATGAAGCTATAGAAAATTTTTTAGATCGTATAAATGAAATGAATCCAGACGATCCTAAAATTATTTTATATAAATTCAATTCATCTTTTAATAACAATAAAAATTATAAAAAAAATAAAAAAACTATTTTTGATGAAGAGCATTTATATACAAATTTTGTTGAAAAAATAAGTAATTTTTATATTTCAAAATTTAACGAAAATAAAGTGAATGAATTGTATGATTTAACTAAAAAATTAAAATTAAACAAAATGAAAATTTCCAATATGTATAATTTCTATAATAACTTAAAAGAATCTTTTGATAATAAATCTAAAAATAGTAATAATTTATTTAATTTAGAAGAAATTGAAGAATTTAATAAAAATTTTAAAATTTTAAATACTGAAGAATTAGAAGAATCAAAAAGTTTATCTCCGATTGTAAGGAACAGAGTTATCTCAGATATGTTAGATGAAATTTATACTAAAATAAATGAAAATCTTGATTTAATAAATTTATTTTCAATTTGAGAAAAATTAAATGATTTAGATAAAAAACAATTTTTAAGTAATTTAAAAAATAATGATATTTCAATTTATAGTGAATATTTAAAACAAAAAAATAATAATCATTCAAAGACTAATTTGTATGAAAATATATTTATTGAAAAAGATAAAGAATTTAAAAAATATATTTTTGAAAATAATCTTATTAATGTTTTTGGTATTACTACCACTTCGAAAACGCAAATAGATATTTTATCATCAACAAGAGATTTATTTTTTGACTATCCAATAGACACAATCATTTTTGATGAAATTTCAAAATCTTCTACCCCTGAAATATTATCAAGAATAATAATGGCTAAAAAAATAATTTTTTCTGGTGATTATAAACAGTTACCTCCTAGCAAAGATTTAAGTGATGAATTAATAGGTAAAATTTTTAATCAAAAAAATGATAAAAATCTAGATTCTTTAAATAATTATGAAAACGAAGATTACACAGAAGATTACGTTGATGAATTTAGCTATGACCATAATGAAGATTACGATGATGAAGAATCAATGGAATCTAAACTAAAAGATTTAAAACAAAAAATAAATGAAGTTGATAAACTATATAAAAAATCATTTTTTGTTGAACAAGTAAAAAAAATGAAAACAGAAAATGTAAAAAATATGTCATATGAATATTTGAAAGTTCAACATCGTTTTACAAATGAAATAATGGAATTTGTTAATTTATTTTATGATAATGACGAAAAATTAGAAGAACCCAAAGATGAAAGGAATAAGGTAAAAAATAATTTTACTTTTTCAAGTTTTAATAGTAAAAAATATGAAAATAGCCCTATTTTAATATCTACTGATAGATTTAATGATGAATATTTTCAATTTTTAAAAAATAAAAAAATTGAAAAGCTTGATGAATCTGCTACTTTTGATCAAAATAAATCAATTGCTTTTGATATAAAAGATAAAATTACTAATTCAGGACAGTTTAATGAATATAACGCTTATATTATTATTAAACTATTGTATAAATTTAAAGAGAATAATAAAGAAATCGATCTTACTAACAAAATAGGAGTTATTACATTAACTAGAAATCAAGTTTTAATTATTAAACATTTAATAAACAAGGATGAAG
The DNA here is from genome assembly GCF_000701825.1 of Mycoplasma collis ATCC 35278. Lineage (GTDB taxonomy): Bacteria > Bacillota_I > Bacilli_A > Mycoplasmatales > Metamycoplasmataceae > Mesomycoplasma_A > Mesomycoplasma_A collis. The sequence goes on along the minus strand of NZ_JNJY01000018.1, from coordinate 5,685 downwards.
AATTATCAAGGCTTAAAATAAAAGTGGATACTATTGATAATTTTCAAGGAAGAGAAAAAGAAATTATTATAGTAGATTTTGTTAGAGCGAAAAATAAATATGAAAATAATGCAATTAAAGATTTAGGTTTGAAAAGAAATTTAGACTTTTTAAAAACCAATGAAAGAGTTAATGTAGCTATTTCGAGAGTAAAGAAATTTTTATTTTTAATAGGAGATTTTGAATATTATTCAAATTCTAATATTAATAGAAATTCTTTAGAAACTCCATTAGTTTGCAAAATATATGAAAAATTTATAAATAAATATTCAAACCAAATTGAAGAAGCTGGTGATTGAAATGAATAAAAAAATAAAAATTGAATTCGTTGTTCCTTATGCTGAAAATCAATTAGAAATAAAATTAAGTAAATTAAAAGATATTGAAGAATTAGATCTTTTGATTTTGGATTTTTTTATTGATAATAAAAAATTTCCTAAAGATCAAAAACTAATTGATTCGCTGCAAAATGCGTTTAATTTAAATTCAAAATTTAAAAAATTTTTAGAAAATAGAATATTTTCTTTATATGAAGAAAAAAACTTATTATTATCTAATAAAGAAAAAGAAAAAAAATATAACAAAAATAATAAAAATTTAAAAAATTTTTTAAAAGGAGATTTTGAAATCCATCCTAATTTAGAGAAAAACTTAAAAAAATTTATATTTAAAAGTTTTCAAAATGAAACTAAAAATATAACTATTTGATATTATGAAGATTTAATTTTTAACAAAAATTCCAAATATTTTAATAAGGAAAAAAAAGATATTCAATTAAATAATGAAATAAAAGAAATTTTTGAAAATTTTTATAACGGAACATATAATAATTATTTTGAAGATAAATTAATTAATAGTTATAAAAATGATAAAAATAAAATTCAAGACATTGAAACAAATTTTAGTGAAAATTTATTAAATGTTTTAAATAAAAATGAAAATGAAGAAATAAGTTTAATTAAAAATGTTTCACAAAATATTTTTTTAGATAAAAAAGATTTTGATTTTTTAATAAGTTTTGAAGAAAATAAAAATATTTTGCATTTAAAAAATGATGATAAAGATCAATATGAATATTTTAAATTTCTAAATAAAAATAATTTAATTGAACAATATTTTTACTCTTCTTTTCAAAATCAAGTATTTAAAAAAAACAAGTTTAATGATTTAAAAGAAATTAACTCAATTAATAATGAATTTATTTATTTTTGAGAAATAAACGATGATAAATTCGAAACATTGTTAAAAAATTTTGAAATAACAAAACAATTTATAAAAAAATATTTCGATTTAAGTTTTTATAAAAATACTTTTTATGAAATTAAAATAAAAAAAGAAACAAATGTTATTTATAAAGATGAAAATGATAAAAAATTTGATTTCAAATTATTTAATATTACAGTTTTTAAAGAAATTAATAATAATGAAAATATAAATACTTTTTTAAATGATGAAAACTGAAAAATTTACTTTACTAAAGAATTTGAAAATTTTTTCAATCAGTTAAACATTGAATTTCAAACAAAAGTTTTAAATTTTTTAATTAAAAACCTTGAAAATGCAAACCTGGAACAGTTTTTAGATGAAAATAATTTTTATTGATTAATAGCAAAATTGAAAGAGCTAGATAAATTAAAAATATTTAATTTTTTATTTAAAGATGAAAACTTATATGTATTAGAAAAAATTTTAACTAACAAAGATTTATCTATTAAAAATATTGGAATTGAAACGTTAAAACATTTTTCAATTAATAATCTAAATAATATATCAATAAATAAATTAACAAATTTTAATTTTACAGGCGAAAATGAAAAAGTATATTCTGAAATTTGTGAAATTTTTAAATATAAATCAATAAAACCAATTTTTAAATTTTGAAATAAATTAAATTATTTTGAAAATGATTTAAAAAAACTTGATTTTTCTACTAAAACGGATATTGAAGATTTGGAAAATATAAAAAGCTCTTATATAAAAATTATTAATAAATGAAAAAAAGAAAAATGTTTTGATATTAGTGAATTAAATGAGAATTTAGAAAAAATTGAAGATCTTATTTTAAACAGCAAAAGAAAATTAAAAACTCAAATATTAGAATTGAGCACCGATATAAACCATTATTTAGAAAAAATTTTGGACATGTCAAATTCTAAAGATAATTTTTATGAAAAATTAAAAGAAAAAAAATGAGATAAATATTTTGAAAATTTAGCCAAAGAATTGAAAAAATGAAGAAATGACATTGCGCATGTTGGTGATAAACAAAATAAAATAGAAACAATGAATAAAAAAGAATTTTTAAAAATAAAAGATAAATTCAATGAATTAAAAAAATATATAGAAAATAAAGGAGTTTAGAATGAGTCATAGCGTTTCTTTTTCGATAGATCATTCAAATTCTTCAATTATAGTTTGTAATAATATAATTGAAAGGTTAGAAGAAATAATACAAAATTCAAATTTTGATCAAATTACTAAAAATGAATTGCTTGAAAAAAAACAAAAATTAGAAAATAAAATAAGCGAAAGTATTGGTGAATATACACAATCTAGAGCATTTGAAATTTTAAGAGAAATTGATACTCTTTCAAAAGAAGTTTCTAATATTAATTGACATAAAATGATTATTCAAGATTTAGAAAGAAATGAAGAACAATCAAATGTCAATTATCTTGAATATATAGCTAAATATGGCTATTTAACCACTAAAGCAATTTCTAAATTAAAAAAAGCCAATGCAATCATAAATAAAGAATCATTAGAAAAAGAAATTGAAAATATAAGACATATAATTATAAGTGAAAAAGAATTAGAAAATTTTCATGATAGTGTTATTAATTATATTGATTCTTTAAATATTTTATCTGATGAAATAAGATACGTTTTAAAAAATAAAATTCTCAATTTAAGCACAGTGCAAGAGTTATCTGATACTATTGCTTATTTAGATTCTAAAATTATTGAAATTAAAAAAATTGATGATTTATCTAAAAATATTCTTAAATCTTTAAATAAAATTGAAGGATTTAAGCAATACAAAAAACCGAGTTTAAAATTTGATAAAAATAATTTTAATATTGTAAAAACTTTTTATCTTGTTAATAAAAACAATAATAAAGTTCAAATAAATATTAAAGGTAATATGGAAATTTCATATAAGTTAGGAAATTATATTGGACATGCATGCGAGAAAACAACGAAAAAACTTATTAATGATTTAGAAATTAATGGTTATAAAATCTCTAATTTTAAAATTACTAGAGAAATTGGAATTAGCACACAAAAACAGAAAGCTCAAGCATTAAAAATAAAGGATAAATAATATGTCATTTTATAATTCAACTAAAAAATTAATTGATAAAATTTTTTATAAAAATATCACAATTGTTTCTGGAAATATTGACGATTTAATTTATTTAAGATATTTAAATGATTCGAGATTAAAAAATGTTGAATTTCCTAGTCAATATTTCATTAATTTAAAACAATTTATTGGTTTAGTTTTAAAAGAATTTGATTTTAAAAAAATAGAAACTTTTATCCCTGGAAAAGGAGTGATAGATCTAACTAAAGATTTATTAGATCAAAATTCATCAAAAGATATAATAAGGGAAAATAGTGATGTAATCAGAGAAGATGATGATGAATTTGAAGATGAAGATGGAGAAAACAATCTTTCTATACCAATAGAACAATATATTAACGAGATTATTAATTATATTAATACTTTAAAATCTGAAGATATTAAAACCGATAAACAAGTAGCAATAATTTTGAATTTAAGTGATTTACTTTTAAAAGAAACTAATCCAACTTTTATAGCTAATTTAATTTCAACATTTATCGAAATAAGTGATTATAAAGCAAATGATTATATTAAAAATAATTACAAATTGATTTTATTATGTAAAAATAGTGATGCTTTAAATAATTTGATTTTTGAAAATAATGTCGAAATTGCATATCATACAATTTCTTTTCCTAATCGTGAAGAAAGAAAAGCTTTTTTTGAAGTTAATCTTTCAAAATTTAACGATCATTTTGAAGAAAAAATGGTAAAAGAAAAAAAAGAATTTGATGAAGCAATAATGTTAACAAATGATTTTTCATTTCGGGGAATATTACAATTAATAAAAGTCTTAAATAAAAAAAATTCATTTAAAAATTTTAAAGAGTTATATAGAAATATTTTGTTTGATAAAAAAGAATCGGAGTGAGAAAAAATTGATCAAAACAAAATTAAATTTTTTAAAGAAGAAATTAAAAAAAGAGTAAAAGGCCAAGACTTTGCAATAAATGAAACAGAAAAAACATTAATTAGATCATTTGTTGGACTATCAGATTCTAGTTCTTTTGAAAATAAGAAAAAGCCAAAAGGAATTTTATTTTTTACAGGTCCAACCGGTACAGGTAAAACCGAATTATCTAAAGCATTAGCAGAATTTATTTTTGGTGATCAAAACTCACTAATTAGATTTGATATGAGTGAATATAATCATGAACATAGCGATCAAAAATTAATAGGTTCTCCCCCAGGTTATGTAGGTTATGAAAGTGGCGGTCAACTAACTAACGCTATTAAACAAAAACCTTTTTCTATTTTATTATTCGACGAAATAGAAAAAGCTCATGGAAAAATTTTAGATAAATTTTTACAAATATTAGAAGATGGTAGGCTCACTTCATCAAAAGGAGAATTAATTGATTTTTCAGAAACTTTTATTATTTTTACTTCTAATATAGGAGTGAAAGAAACATTATATTTAGCTAAAGATAAAAATGTGGATGAAAATACAATTAGAAATAAATTTAAAAGTGAAATAAATAAATATTTTAAAGAAACATTAGGAAGACCTGAAATTTTAAATAGAATTGGTGATAAAAATATTATTCCTTTTAACTTTATTATGAAGGATGAAATTATAAAAGAAATAATATTTAATCAATTAGGTAAAATGAATAAATTACTTAAAAAAGAAAAAAATATAGTTTTATCTCAAAGCAGTGAAAACGATTTAATTACTTTATTTACTCAAGTAAGAAAAGGTTTTAATCACGAATTTGGAGCAAGGGGTCTTATTGCTGAATTTGAAAAAATTTTCATTGATGTTTTGGTATATTTTATATTTAATAATATAGAAAAAATAAAAGATAATCAAAAAGAAAATTTAATAACTAAATTACAATTTTCATTTGATGAAAATGATGAATTAATTTTTAAAATAATATAAATTTAAATTTTATTTTTATGTATATTATTATTTAAGTTTTTAAAAAAAAGATAAAAAAAAACTAGCAACTTCCTATCTTCCCATATTTCAGGTATTTTCGGCGCAAAAGGGCTTAACTACTGAGTTCGGAATGGTATCAGGTGTTCCCCTTCGCTATGGTTACTATTGCATTTATTATACATTAAAAAAAAATAAAACAAAGTTTTTTTTTATTTTCCCAAATTCTATTTCTAAGTGCAACACATTTAAAATTTTTAAAAAAGTAATAAAATTTTAAATGGGGGGCACTTTTTTTATATAAAAAAAAGCTCCCCCCATTTAAAAAAAGGAGAACTATGAATAATAATTATACAGGTTATAATTATACTAAAAAATATTATCATTTAGATAAAAATAAAAGATTAATAATTGA
>NZ_JNJY01000017.1 GCF_000701825.1 Mycoplasma collis ATCC 35278 | reverse complement strand
CCCATTTAAAATTTTATTACTTTTTTAAAAATTTTAAATGTGTTGCACTTAGAAATAGAATTTGGGAACACAAGTTAAGATATAGCTTGTGTTTTTATAATAAAAATGTCGAATAATTAGTGTTTTTTTTAGATATATTTTTAAAATTTTAAATTATGTTTTTTTTACTAATTTCATTTTTTTTCAATTAATTCATCATGTTTTTGAACCTATGAAATGTTTTTATCAATTATTATATATTTTTTAAAAAAAGATATAAAGCCATAAAAGCATTTTTTAGATCATTCATAGTTACTAACAATATTCTATATAACTCCTTGGTAAAAGTGAAAAATATTTTATATCTATCAATTTTCTTTCATAATATTTTGAATTTATAATTAAATTAATAATAAAAAAATTATAGCAGTCGTAAATTCAATCTAAATTTAATCATTATTTTTTATTTGATAATTTTTGTTTAATTAAACCTATTTAACATAATTGATTAAGATTGTTAAATTACCTTTTACAACAAAAGATTCTAAAAGTCCTGAAACTAAAAAAGCACTTCCTTTTGTTATTTTGTGTTCATTAACAGTGCCAAAACCATCAATCACCACAATTTCAACTCATTTAAAATTATTTAAATAAATAATTTTTTCTTTTTCAATAAAAATTTTATTTAAATTAAAATATTTATTTTTTACTAGTTCATTTTGATTATTGATAATTTTAGTTTTTAAACTATTTTTAATAGCTTTCTTAGCTTCTTCGATATGTAATTCTCTTTTGTTTTCATTTAAATCTAATCGATCGTAGTCATAAATTCTATAAGTAATATCGCTAGATTGTTGTAATTCATAAACCATTGTATTTTCAGGAATTGCATGAACTAATCCAGCTTTTATATAAATAAAGTCATCATTTTTAAGTTTTTTATACTTTAGTCAATTTTGAATATTATTTTGTTTTAATTCGTTTAAAATAACAGATTTTTTTGCTTTTTTTAAACCTAAAATAAAACGTTGGGCTTGTGTATCTAGAACATATCAACACTCATCTTTTCCTAATGAGTTGTGTTTTTTAGCCATTTTATCATCTGGATGAACTTGTAAACTTAATTTATCTTTAGCATCTATAAATTTTGTTAAATTTGGATATTGTCCTTGATAATTTGAGAAAAATTCTTTATTTTCATTAAAAAAAACATTTAATTTTATATCTTTGTACTTTTCATTAATTATCGTTGATTCAAAGTTATTGATTGCAGAAATTAGTCAAGCTTCGCCAATTTGCTTTTCTTTTGAGTTAAACATTTTTTCTAATTTATTTCCAGCTCATAAAACTTGTTTTAAAAAAGGTTTTAAAAAAATAATTTTATCCATATTATTTGTTTTTTTCTATTTTTGTTTTGTTATTCATATAAGGAATTAAAACTTTAGGAATTTCAATTGAACCATCTTCATTTTGATATTGTTCTAAAATAGCCGCAAAAACTCTATCTATAGCTATTCCTGAACCATTAATGGTATGTGCATAAGTATTTTTATTGTTATCTTTATATCTAATTTTAGCTCTACGAGCTTGGAAATCTCCAAAATAGGAAATAGATGAAACTTCTCTGAATTTTTGTTCTGATGGCAATCAAAGTTCTAAGTCAATTGTTTTTTTAGCTGAAAAACCAATATCACCTGAACAAAGTAAAATTTTTCTATAAGGAATTTCTAATTTTTTCAAAATATTTTCAGCATCTTTTACAGTTGATGAAAATTCCTTTTCTGCATCTTTTTCATTAACAATTTTAACTAATTCAACTTTGTGAAATTCATGAGATCTAATTAACCCTTTAATATCTCTTCCGCCACTACCCGCTTCTGATCTATAACATTTAGTATAACCTGTGTATTTTTTAGGTTTTTCTAAATTTAATATTTCATTATTATGATAATTAGTTAATGTTACCTCCGCAGTTGGAATTAATCATAGATCATAATTTTCAATCTTAAATAAATCGTCTTTAAATTTGGGTAATTGCCCTGTCCCATATAATGAATTAGATAAAACTAAAGTTTGGGTTGCGATTTCTTCGTAACCATTTTTAATGTGTTCATCAAGCATAAATGATATTAAAGCTCTTAATAATTGAGCTCCTTCATTTTTAAAAATTACAAATCTTGAGCCAGAAATTTTTACAGCTCGAGAAAAATCTAAAATATCCAATTCTAACCCTATTTCATAATGTGCTTTTTGTTTTTTTACAAGCCCTCTACCTATATCACTATATGTTTTTAAAACTTTGTTATCTTCTTCTGATAAACCTATAGGAGTATCATCAGAGGGTAAATTAGGGATAATATTTATTAAATTTATAAATTCTAAATTTAATTCATCAAACGTATTGTTTAAATTATCTATTTCATTTTTAATTTCAAAAACTTCATTTTTTAATTTAGATATATCTTTTTTTTCTCTAGCGTAAATTCCTATTTCAGAAGATATTTTATTTTTTTTAGCTTCTAAATTTTGAATTTGTGTCATTATTAAATTTTTTTCTTTTGTTAAATTGAAAAATTTTTCAACAATTTTAATATCAAAATTTCTAGATTTTAATTTATTTATAACTATTTCTTTATTTTCTAATATATATTTTGAATTTAACATTTTTTAATTATAAATAAAAAAGTGTTTTATTATTAAATTTTATTAATATAATTTAAAAATGATTATTGTTAAAGGGAAAATAACTTTTCAAATTTGAGCTAGTGACAAGAAAAATTTTTTTGTTTATATTTTTATTGATGATGAAAATATAAAATATAAAATTAAAACAAATAACGAGTTATATTTAAACAAAAGTTATGAATTATCTTTAGAAAAAATTTTACATACAAAATATGGTGAAACTTGAAACGTTATTGATTTTAAATTAATTGATCCCGAGAACAAAAATGACATTATATTATATTTTTCATCTTCTTTGTTTAATGGAATTGGTAAAAAAGTAGCCAATAAAATTTACGATAAATGAGGTGATAATTCAATTAAATTATTAAAAAAAGATCCTAAATTAATTTTTGAGCTCAGTTCATCTATAAAGATGAAAAAAGCTCAAATTATTTTTGATGTTTTAAATTTAAATTCAATTGAATTTTCTATAAAAGATTTTTTTATTTTAAATAATATTTCAATTAACATTTATAATAAAATCAATACATTTTTAAATATTATTCATGAATGAGAAAATATAAAAGAAAACCCTTATTTTATTTTAGAAAAATTTTATGATGATTTTGATTTTTTAGAAATTGATAAAATAGCTTTAGCATTAGGTTTTGCAAAAAATAATCTAAACAGATTATTCTTTGTTATATTAGAAAAAATCGCTACAAAAATTTTAAATAATACAAATACTTATTTTATAAAAAGCGACATTTCTAAAATATATAATTTAGTTGTTAAAGATGTCTTTATAACAAAAGAAAGATTTTATGAAATTTGAAAATTAATGTTTAAAAATAATTTTTTAATTTATATTCAAGATAAAGATGTTTATTCGCCATTTTTTTTATTTGAAAAAGAAAAAAATATTACAGAAAAATTATTACTTGTAAAAGAAAATAAATTCGATAAAACTAAAATTAGTTTACCAAAACACTTAAATAAAGAACAAAAAGACGCAATTAAAATATCTTTAAAAAATAATTTATCAATAATTACTGGAGCTCCAGGTACAGGGAAAAGTGAAATTTTAAAGTATTTAATTGATAATTTAAAAAATGTTTTTGATAAACAAAAAATAGTCGTTCTCACTCCAACTGGGAAAGCAAGTATTAAGTTAAAAAAAGATAATGAATTTGACGTAAAAACTATCCATTCATTTTTACAAAGTGAAAAATTTGAAGATAGGTTTATTATTAAAAATGCATTAAAAAAAGACGTTGAAGTTTTGGTAATTGATGAATTTTCTATGGTTGATTTAAAAATTTTTAACAATCTTTTAAATTCATTAAATATATTAAAGCTTAAAAAAATAATTTTAATTGGTGATAAAGATCAAATTTCAGCCATAGGTTATGGTAACTTGTTAGCTGATTTTATTAATTCTAAAATTTTTAAAATTTCATATTTAATAAAAAATTATAGACAAAAAGATAAAATTGGTATTATTAATGATTCACAAAAAATAAATGAAAGTATTTTCCCTGATTTTACAACAAATGAATCACGTTTTATAAGTGTAAATGATAATAATTTTTGAACTTTACTCAACCAAAATATCGACAATATTTTAACTAAATATTCAATAAATGAGATCATTATTTTAGCAACAATTTACAAAGGGGAAAAGGGAATAAATCAAATCAATGATTTTATGCAAAATAAAATTTTTCGAAATAATAAAGAGTACTTTTTAATTAATAATAAAAAATTTTTTATTGGTGATCGCGTGATACAAAACGAAAACAATATTGAAGAAAATGTTATGAACGGGGAAATTGGATATATAAAAAATATCGCTACTTATAAAGGGGAAATTAAATTTATTCATATTGAATTTGAAAATGAAAAAAATGTAAAATATAATGAAAATGATTTTATAAAATATTTAAATTTGGCTTATTGTATTTCTGTTCATAAATTTCAAGGTTCTGAAGCAAAAGTTGTCATTTTTTCAACTATAAATGAATATGATTTTATTTTTAATAAAAAAATAATTTACACAGCAATGACTAGGGCTCAAGAACTTTTAATAGTTTTTGGACAAGAGCATAAATTTGAAAAATATATTCAAAAAAATGAAGAAGAAAAAAGAAGCAATTTTTCGTATTTATTTAAAAAATTAAAAAATAATTAAAAATTAATATAAAATTTTATTTATGAAATTAATAGTAGGCTTAGGTAATCCTGGAGAAGAATATGCACTAACTAGACATAATGTTGGTTTTTTAGTCGCTGATTTAATAGTACAGGAATTAAAATTAGAATATAAAAATTACAAACAAAAAGCTTTAATTGCTAAAAGTGAAGATTTTATGATTGTAAAACCTCTTAGATATATGAATAATTCAGGAGAAGTGCTTTTTGATATAGTTAATTTTTATAAAATAAACATTGATGATATATTGGTTGTTTATGATGATTTAAATATTGACGTAGGTAAAGCTGTAATTAAAAATAATGGTTCAGCTGGTGGGCAAAAAGGAATGAATAATATTATTGAAAAATTACAAACACAAAATATTAAGAGAATGAAAATAGGAATTTCAAAACCTCAAAATTTAGGCTCAATTAAAAATTTTGTTTTAAGTAAATTCACTCCTCAAGAACAAGCTCTTATTAATTTAGTTGTTAAAGAAGCAGCTTTTGCCGCTATAGAATTTATTTCTAATGACATTAGATTTGTTATAGAAAAATTTAATGCAAAAAATAGAAGATAAAAAATTATTATTAGCTGTTAGTGGTGGACCTGATTCTATTTTTATGCTTGAAAAATTTAAGCATAAAAATATAATAGTAGCTCATATTAACTACAACAAAAGAGAAGATAGTATAAATGATCAAAAAATTGTTGAAAATTTTTGTAATAAAGAAAAAATTAAGTTATATATTTTTAATGTAAATAAAAATTTTATTTATAAAAAAAATTTTCAATCTCATGCTAGAAAAATAAGATATGAGTATTTCAAAAAAATCTACAATAATGAAAAGTGTGATTATTTATTATTAGCTCATAATAAAGATGATTTTATTGAAACAGCTTTGATGCAAAAAAGTAAAAATAAAATTGTTAATTACTGAGGAATAAAAAAATACATTCATATTAATAATATGAATGTATATCGTCCTTTTTTGTTTAAATTATGAAAAAGACAAATTGAAGCTTTTTTAATTAAAAAAAATATAAATTTTGCAATTGATTCTTCAAATAGTTCTTTAATTTATAACAGAAATAAAATAAGATTTTTATATAAAAATAAAATTTTTATTAAATTTTTTTATTTGATTTTATTTATGTTCTTAAATATTTTTTTAAATATTAAAAATTATTTAATTCATAAAAAATATTCAAAATGAGAACAAAATAATTTTTTACTTGATTTTTTTAGAAAACAGAGAAACAAAAAAAAATTAATTTATTATTGTTTAAATCAAAAATTTATTAACTTAAATTTAACATCAAAAAAAATAAAATCAATCATTCAATTTATAGAAGCTAAAAATCAAAGCAATAAATATATGTTGAAAAAAAATTATTTTTTAATTAAAAAAAATAAAAAATTGCATTTTAAAACCACCTTATAACAAAATATAAGGTGGTTTTAATTAAAACGCGTTTTTTTTATTGAATAATTTAAATTAGTTAATAATTAAAATAAAATTATATATTAAATGCATATCATAAAATTTAAAATATAGAGAGGAGGTTTTTTTACAACAATTTAATTAAAATAACATTATATATTAACTTTTTATTATTAATGAAGTTAACAAAAGATTAAACAACTCAAAAACTTTTAAAAACTGATTTTTTCAATTAATGCAAACGAAATATATAAACCTAAAAAATTATAATTTAATATGGAAAAAATTAAACAACTATAACATATAAAAAATAAAATAAATCAAAAATATAATTTAAATAAGAAAAGAGAGATTTACTTTAAAAATTTTAAAAATTTAACAACAACTATAATGAAATATAAAAATATCTACAAAATATCTAAGAAAAAGGAATGAATATAACCTAAACTTTATAAAATTTATCTAAGAAAGAAGAAACCCACATGAATAAAACATTAAAAAGATATAGTAAAAAATTTATAAGCCATAAATATAGGTAAGAAAGGAGATCAATTGTACCAATACACTAAATTAAGAAATACTAAACAATTTATAAGAAACGAAATAAGAGGTTAAACATAAAAACAATTTAAATAATATAGAATTAACAACGAATTAACTAATATTTATATATAATTTTGCAAATATAAATAAAAACTGATTTCAATTATTCGAATTTTAGGCTTTCGCCTAATTAAAGTATAAAACAAAATAAATAAAAATTTATTTTTTTTTAAAAAAATTATTTATTTTCTTTTAAATGAGGGAATAATAGAACTTCTCTAATTGATTCTTTTTCAGTTAAAAGCATAACAAGTCTATCAATACCAATTCCACATCCACCAGCAGGCGGCATACCATATTCAAGAGCTTCTACAAAATCATAATCAATTTCATTTGCTTCATCATTTCCAGATTCTTTTTCTTTTAGTTGGTTAACGAATCTATTTAATTGATCGATTGGATCGTTTAATTCACTAAACATGTTAGCATATTCTTTTTTATTAATAAATAATTCTGCTCTATCCGTAAATCTAGGATCTTTTTCATTTTGCCTAGCTAGTGGTGATATTTCAATTGGATGTCCATAAACAAATGTAGGTTGAATTAATGTTTTTTCTACAAAATGTTCAAATAATTCATTAATATAATGTCCAGAAGTAAAATATTTTTCAGACTTTAAATTGTATTTTAGTGCTGCTTCTTTAATTTGTTCAAAAGATGCTTTTTTAAGATCGAAACCTACATATTTAGAAGTTTCATCAACCATATCAATTTTTTTAAAATCTTGATTTAAAAAAATTGTATTATCTCCAAGTTTGATTTGTTCTTTGTTTAAGTTTTTAGCAATAAATTTAATTAAACTTTCAGTGTGATGCATCATCTTAAATAAATCACTATATGCTTCATAAAATTCAATAGAACTAAATTCTGGATTGTGAGTGGTATCAACTCCTTCATTTCTGAAAATTCTACCTATTTCATAAACTTTATTTAAACCACCTACTAAAAGTTTTTTAAGTGGTAATTCAGTTGCAATTCTTAAATAAAATTCGCTTTTTAATGCATTATAAAAAGTAATAAATGGCTTAGCATTTGCTCCGCCTAAAATAGGTTGTAAAACTGGTGTTTCTACCTCTAAATAACCTTTTTCGTCAAAATATCTTCTAATTAATGAAATTATTTTGCTTCTATTTAAAAATACTTCTCTTGAATTTGGGTTGATTATTAAGTCAAGATATCTACGACGATATCTTTCTTCAATATCTGTTAATCCATGATATTTATCAGGTAGTGGTTTTAATGATTTAGTTAATAAAACTAAATCATTAACATGAATTGCAAATTCACCAGTATTAGTTTTCATTAAATGTCCAGAGGCATAAATAATATCACCTAAATCTAAAGTTTCAAATAACTCATTAAAGTCGCTCATTTGTTTTTTATTATAATAAAGTTGAATTATATTATCTTCGTCTTTAATAATAATAAATGCGCTTCTAATTGTATGAATTCTTCCAGCCAGTTTTAAAAACACTTTTTCTTCTTGTAGTTCTTGTTTGGTTAAATCCTTGTATTTTGCAACTTCGTTTTTATAATTAGATAATTCACTATTTAATTGATTGAATGGGTTGATTTTTAATTCTTCATATTTTTTCAATTTATTTCTTCTTATTATTTCTTGTTCATTAAATTTTCTTTCCATAATTACCTCTTTTTCTTAAAAAATTAATATAAATTATAACATTTTTAAACAAAAAAATATATTAGCTATCTTTAAAAAATAATTTTTTAAATTAAAAAAATATTGATAGTGATATTTAAAGATTTTTATTTATTTTTATTAATAAAAAAATTCTATAATCAAAATATTAATAAAATGAAAGGAATTGTATGAAATTATTTAAAAAACAAATTTGAAATGAAAAAGAACAGTATTACCAAATTTCTACTATTCATAAATTTATTTCAATCTTTATAATTGCATTAGGGGGGGGTACAATTTATTTAACTCCTTATTTACTTTATTCATTTAAAACACAAATAATAAATGTAACCCAAACTACTGAGACAAATATTCAATTTTTATTAACCGCTTATGGAATATTATCTATATTTTTATATATTCCTGGTGGTTGATTAGCAGACCGGGTTCAAGCTAAAACTCTTTTTGCTATTTCGATGATTTCAACTGCTATAATTACATTTTGATACTCACTTATTGGATTTGAAAATGTTGTTAATTATGGTCAATTGATTGTTATTCATCTTTTATTTGCGTTAACGACAGTTTTAACATTTTGAAGTGCATTTATTAAAAGTGTTAAACTTTTAGGTTCTAGCAAAGAACAAAATTCTCTTTATTCAAAAGCAGAAACAACAAGATATATTTTACAAGTTGTATTTAATTATATTGCAATAGGTTTAGGAGCTATTTTAATAGCAGCTAGCCCATTTATTGTTTTTAATTCTAAAGGTTCTATTATATCCTTAATGTCAAAACAAACAGAAATTAAATCTTCTTCATCTGGGATATTTTTTAGTTTATTTTTCTATGGAATTATTTATTTAATTTGTGGATTGTTGGCGCTAATTATTTTACCAGGGCCATTATTTGTTAAAAGAACTCATAAATTAGAAGATGGAAAAATAAAATATTATTGTGTAACAAGAGAAAAAGAACATATTTTTGATAATATTGAACAATTAAAAAAATATAAAAAAGAAACAATCAAATATTTTTTCAAAAAAGTATTAAATGATACTTGAGAAAGTATGAAAAGTTTAAATGTTATTTCGATTGCTCTTTTAATTTTCTTTACAATGAATGCTTACACTGTCTTTTCCAATTATGGAACAACATTTTTATTATCATTAGGGCAAAAAAATACGCAATTAAACTCTTCACTATCAGTAGTTTATACTTATGGGGTTCCGATTTTAGGTGCTTTAGTAGCTGGACTTATAACATCTAAATGAACTAAATCTACAGTTAAATCTATTTATATTATTAATATATTTATGATTTTATCATCAAGTTTATTAATTTTAACATTAGGTTTTTCATTTAAATCTATTGATCCTTCTAAGAAACTATATAACAATATTGCATTGTGATTTGTTTTTGCATGAATGTGTTTAACAATGTTCTTTATTGGGGCTTCACGTTCAATTTATTGATCTACACTTGGTGAATTAAAAATTAAACCACAAATTTTAGGAATTGCTGTTGGAATTATTTCGATTATTGGTTTTTCAAAAGATGTTTGAGCTGGGGTTGCATTAGCCGAGATAATTAAAAATGATTTTGCAGTTATTGATGGTGTTAAAAGCAAAGATGTTTATCAACCAAAAGCTTTAATGGTTTTAAGTATATTTTTAGTTATTAATACAATTTTTGCAGCTATTATTTCTTTAATTATTGTTGAAAGAAAGTACAAATTTATTCAAAATTCAAAATTATATAAAAAATTAAAAAATAAATAAAATGAACAATTTAATTACAAAAAATTTTATATTTTTGAATAATAAATTTGAAAAGCTTTACAAAAATAAAAATGTTGATAATTTACCAAACTTACCTATTGAAAAAGCCCAAGAATGAACTAAAAGATTTTTAGAGTGAGTAAAACCCTTAATCTCTAAACAAGATTATATCCAAACTGAAAAAGAAGTTAAAAATTATTTAAATGGCGAAAGTGTCAAAAAAATTTACAAACTTTTAGAAAAAAAACAAAAAAATAAAAATGATAATTGATTGGCTAAATGATGAATTTATTATGGTTATTTAACTACAAGAAAACCGGTGATGCCAGAAGTTAACGCTCCTTTTTATGTTAAATTTACTAATAATAAAAAAATAGATAGTATTTCAAAAAAAGCAGCTTTTATTACTTATAATTTAGTTGATATTTATTTAAAATGAATTAATAATGAGTTAAATAGTTATTTATTAAATAATAAAAAAAATGTTTCTTTAGATGGTTTAACACTTTTATTTAAATCCGGTAGAATTAGACAAGAAAATATTGATGATATTTATTTTAATGATAAAGATAATATAAAGCATATTGTTGTTGTTAAAAATAATTTATTTTACAAAATTGAAGTAATTGATGAAAATAATAAAATTTTAAATTATGGGGATATATTAAAACAATTTGAATCTGTAAATAGTAATAGAAATAAATCTGAATATAACTATAATTTTTTAACAATAGCTATGGATACTAAAGAATCGCAAGATTTATTTAATTTATTAATTAATCAAAACAAAAATGAAGTTAAAGATATTTTAGATTCTTTATTTATCATCAATTTAGATAATAATAAATATCAAAACCCTTTAAAAATCCTTAAAAGCGCATCATATGATAAAAACTTTAATCGTTGACATGGAAAAGGGTTACAAGTTATTATTAATAAAAAAAATGAGGTTGTATTTTTACCTGATCATTCATTAATTGACGGTGCTAATATTGCTACTATTTCGGAAATTATTGATGATAATTTTAAAAAAGAAATTATTATTGAAAAAACTGAAAAACCTTATGAGCCTGAATTAATTAAATTTAAAAAAATAGATAATAAAGAATTAAAAAATTTTGAAAACATTTGAAAAAAATATCAAAAATATGTTCAAGAAGCATTTTTTGATGAAATAAAAATTTCTACTTTATCTAAAGCTAAATTAAAAGAGTTAGGCATTTTGAATAGTGAAGCATTTATTCAATTAATTTATCAAATTTCTCAACTTAAAACTAATAAAAAAATTCAAAATACATATATGGCTGTTGACATGAGAAGTTTTTATCGTGGAAGAACAGAGTGTATAAGACCTATTAGTTTACAAAGTAAAAAACTTAGCAAATTGTTTTTAGAAAATGGAAAAAAAGCTTTTGCAAATTTTTGAAATATTTATCCTGAAATTGAAAAATATCATTTTGAGAGATCCAAATTAGCTCAAAAAGGCGCTGGTATAAATCGAATTATGCTTGGTAATTATTTAATTTGATATGAAAATCAAGAAAATATTTTAAAACCAAAATTATTTGAAACGAAAGCATGAAAAATCATTTCATCCAACCCACTTTCAACTTCAACTATTGTTCATAAAAATCTTAAATATTTTTTATTTAATCCAGTTGAAAAAAAAGGAATAGGGATAGCTTATGCTTTGGATGAGAATTATAGAGCTATTATATCTGTGTTTAATAAAAATAAAAAATATTTACAAGAATTTAAAAAAAATTTTGTTGAAACAATAAAAATTTTTTTAAAAAAAATAAAGAAAAAATCTAATTAATTTAAATTAATAAAAAAACTCCTTGAAAAAGGCGTTTTTTTATTATTTTTAAAAAAATTAAATGTAATTAAATTATTAATTAAATTTAAATTTTTAATAATTATTTATTAAAAGTGAAATAAAATAATATACAAAAATTTAATACTTTAAATATTTAAACTATTGTTAATTTTAAAGTTTTTTATAAATCTTAAAAATACTATAATAAATGCTTAATAATTCTTTTTTATTTTGTTTAAAATTTGTATATCTATTATTATTATCAAAAAAATAATAAATATGTAATAATTATTATTAAAAATATAAAATCTAAAATTAAGTAAAAACTAATTTCTATGATTTTTCTTTTTTGTTTTTTAAGTTGATCTATATTATTTTTTTCAATTTTTTTATATTTTTTAATAAAAATTATTAAAGCAGTTATTAACCCAAGCATACCTATAATCCCTGTAATGATCGCTGATATAAGAGCTCAAAAAATTTTATTTTTATTATCTAAAGAATTTTGAGTGGATAAATTATTTAAAAATTCATTTGATTTATTTGATAAATTTATTCAAAACATAATATTTATTAACCTCAATACTTTTTTTTAAAACATTTTTTCATTAACTTAAAATATTTAAAAATGTTATTTCATTTACAATAGTGGCTGTAGATATTAAAAAATCTACAATATTTAGTATTCTAGAAATCGGAGAAAGAGCGCTTGTTATTGCAATTGTACTTTTTTTTGCAATAAATTTTAAAGTATTATTTTGTATTGTTTGAAAAATGGTTTCAAAAGCTGATTTAATTGTTTTTCCACTTGATAAACTAAGTGTAAAATTTTGAAATTTTTCTATTAATTTAATATTTATTTTATTAAGAATTCAAGAAATAGATTTATTTGTTAGAAATTCAAGTAACATTGACACGCCCATTTTTAATGCTGAAAATGTTGAAGCAGTATTAAATGTTTGTAATATATCATTAACATCGAAAGTTATTTTTACTTTATCAATATTTTCATTAATTTTTTTATTTAATTCATCAAAATTTATTTCTTTTAGTGTGTTTTCTATATCAAATATTTCTTTTGAATTTAAAAAATCATCAATTTTTTTGAGTTCAGATTCAATTGCACTTTCAGATTGTTTTCCAGTAACAGAAAAATAAGTTGATATACCTGCATTGAATCCTGAAGTTACAGCAAGTGGCAATGTTGCCCCAAATGTTACAAAAGCCATACTTGCATATGTCGCTGATAACGCTCATTCAGCAGTTGTTATAGCTATTGAAATATTATTTAAAACTCTTAAACTTTTTAAATAACTTTCAAATTGATTTCTTTTTTCTTTCAATTTAGAAAGATTATTCAAAAAATCATTTTTCATAGTTTTTATATTAGAAAAAAATGAATTAATTTTATTTTTCTTTGAAACCAAATCAACAACATCTTCATTGTGTTTAATTTTTATTTCAGAAACTTTATTTAAATTATTATTTTTATTAAATTTGTTTTCGGCCAATTCAATTTTTGAATTTATTTTTTTAGTTGATTCAATATTTATATTTGGTTTTACCGAATTTATATAATTTGTAGATAATTTATTATTTGAATTTAGTGTTTTATTTTTTAAGTCAATAAAAAAATTTTTATTATTTAGAATTTTATTTAAATTTTTTTTAGATTCCAATTTAAATAAATCTTTATTAATTGAAACTTTTTTTGTTTCGAAATATTCATTTAGATAATTATCAACAAAATGTTCGTTATTTAAAAATTGATTATTTTTTAAATTTTCTCATTTAAGTTCATTTATAGAATTTTTGAATTTTTCTATTTTTTCATCATTTAGTAAATCGGATGCATTATGATAAAAAAGCGGTTTTTCTATTGATTCTAAAAATTTTCTATCCATTTCCCTATAACCATTTATTTCTAAATCATATTTTTGTAAAATAGCTGTACTTTGCTCAATAGGTTGTATAACTGATAATGAATTAATTAATTCACTAGATTTTAGTAAAGTTTTTTTTCATGATTATAATATCCTTTTTTATAATTTTTATATTAATTAAATATTGTGAAAAAATTAATAACTTATTATTTATTTTATAAAAATAATTTGTCATTAATTTTTTCTATTTCTACTAAAAATTGTTTAATATGTTTGTTTAATTCTGATTCAATAGATTTTTTATTATATAAACTTTTAATAATAAATGTATCTTTATTAATAAAAATGTTATTTTTAAATTGAATAAAAAATGCATTATTTAAAAATTCGCTTTTAAAACTTTTTGTTAAATTTAAATCATTTTTTAAATTATTTTTATTTGTTAAAAGATCTAAATTTCTATGCTTATCTTTAAAATAAGAATCTACCGAGAAAAAGATTTTATTTTCATACATTCACTTTTTAGAAGAATTGAATTTTTGAATAATGAAATTTAAATTTATATTAATCTTAGTTGAATCATAAATTGCATTTTTTTTACCCATATGTTTAATTAAATTTAAAAATAAAAAATACGTTTTTTCTTCACTATTAGTAATTTTTATGAAACTACAAATTGGTAAAATATTATTATTAATGTCTCTAATATTTCTTGAAAATGAATTAGAAATCAAATTTATTAAAGGGTGATTATTAATTATTTTTTTTTCTTCTTCTTTTAATTCATTATATTCTAATAATTCTATTTTTTTAATAAAATAAAATTTTTTAGATTGTGTAAATAATAAATTTCAAAATTTAGAATCTTTATTTATTTTAAAATGAATTTCTCTTATTTTATTTTTAAAGAAGATTTTATTTCAATCTATAAATATTGCTAAAAAAATAAATATATTAAGAAATAACATAGATATTATTGTAATAAAATATGGATTATAAATCAAATTTTCTGTATTATCATAAATAATTAAATTACGAACACCTAAACTAATTACTATAATTAATGAACTAAAATTGATACTTAGAAATAAAAGTCAAATAATTTTAAAAATAAATTCAATTTTTTTAAATTTAGCATCTGCAAATCAAATATTTTTAATCTCTTCTTTTTTATATTGTTTGAACATTCTTTATTACCTACTAAAATTAAATTATAAATGTTTTTTAAGTTTTTCAATTTAAAAAGCAAAATGCTATAATAATTTTTTATTTATTTTTTTGATTTTTAATAAAAAATTCATTAATTTTATTTTCAGTTCTGGCTCAATGTTTTTTTCATTATATAAGCATTCGATAATAAAATCTGTTTTATTTATAAAATATTTGATTTTATTCATATAAGGTAACATTTACAAAATTTTTAACTTTATAAAATTTTTTATATTCAAAATTAGATTTTAATTTTGTTTTCCTTAATTCTAAAAGTAAATGCAACACTTTATAATAAAAAAACAATAAAATTATAAAGGGGTGCATTTTTTCTTTCCCTTTTAAAAAATTTACTTATTTCATTAAATTTTTTAAAAGGGAAAGAAAAACCTCCCCAGAAGGTGAGGTTTTTATGGAAAAAAATATAAATAATTTTTTTCACTTGAATCAGCAAAATAGATTAATAATTGAAAAACTTTTACTTAATAAGTGATCTCATCGTAGAATCGCTAAAAAATTAGGTGTAAGTAATTCAACAATTAGTCGAGAAATTAAAAGAAATTCGGATAGTAATTTCAAATATTCTGCTAAATTCGCAATTTACCAAAATAATTATAGACAAAAAATTAAATTTTACAAACGATTTGATGATATGGAAAAATATAAAGAATTTAATCTTTTGTTTAAGAAAAAATATAATAAAAGATTTTTTGGTATCAAAGTGATTTACAATTGAATTAAAAAAAATTATTCTATTAAAATGCCTACAATTTCAACTATATTTAATTGAATAAAAACGAAAAAATGGTGGTTTTAACAAACATCTTAATGGACTTATTAGAAGACAGTATAAAAAAGGAACCAACTTTTCCGATGTAAGCGATAAAAAAATTAAAAATTTAGAAAATAAAATTAATAAAATGCCTAGAGAACTCCATAATTGGGAAAGCGCTAAAAAATCTATAATGAAAAAATTAAAAATTACTTTTTATTAAAAAATTAAAAAAAATAAAATTTTAAAAAAAAGCACCAAAAAAATTTATTACACTATTTTTTTCAAGTGCTTTTTTGTATAAAAAATGTTAAAATAATGAAGTAATGCCATTTTTTATGGTTTTGCCATTTTATATGGCAAACGTGTTGGTTTTTTTCTTGTACTTTAGGAACATCTTTTTAAAAAGAGGTTTTATTTTTATTTTTTTAAATATAAGCAATCCCAATAAAAAACGCTAAAGAAGCAAATCCTGATAATGAATAAATAAAAAGCTTTAAAATTTTTATTTTTATTTTTTTTCGTTTTTCAAAATAATTTTCTTCAATTTTTTTTAGTTTTATTATTTCTAATATTATGTATATCAAAAAGAAAACGAAATTTGCGATTGCTACGATAAAAAATATTAGATAAAATAAATACACTTTTTCATTGCTAATGAAAGAAAATTTTATTGGAATTTTATTTAGTTTTTCGAATATGAACATATGCAAACTTAAAAAATTAATATTTATTTCATTTATTCAAATAATTATTTTAATTATAATATTTTTGAATATATTACTTCATTAGCTATTGACGCAGTTGAAATTAAAAAATCAGCAAAACTTAACAATTTAGAAATAGGTGATAAAATACTTGTAACCATTATAGTGGTTTTTTTAATAATTAATTTGCTAGAAAATTTTTGTATTGAATTAGCAACAGAATCAAATGCTTTTCTTGCTAATTGTCTACTACTTGCGCTTAAATTTATTGAATTGAATTTTTCTAATAAATTTAAATTTATTTTAAATAATTTTGAAGAAAAAAAATTAGTTAATAAATGTTGCGTTAGCATTGGAATCGCTTTTTTTAATGCTGAAAATGGTGTCAGATTATAAATGCCTCGTCCTATTTCCCAAACATCAACTTCCACTTTTATTTCATTTATATTTTCATTAATTTTTTTTCTTAATTCATTAAAATCAATTTCTTTTAATGTAATTTCAGCATCAATAACATCTTTAGAATTTAAAAATTCATCAATTTTTTTAATTCCCGCTTCAATCTCTTTTTCTGATTCTTTTGCTAAAACTGTGAAAACTGTGGAAATTGTGGCATTTATTCCCGATGTTGTAGCTAATACAGCAGTTGCTCCAAAAGTAGCAAAAGCCATAGCAGAATACGTTGCAGCAAGCGCTCATTCAGCTGTTGTTATAGCTATTGAAAGATTATTTAAAATTTTTACATTTTTTAAGTAATTATAATAATTATTTCTTTTTTCTTTTAAATTTGAAAGATCATTTAAAAAATTTTTTTTATTTATTTCTAAATTTGAAAAAAATTCATTAATTTTTTCATTTTCAATTGTTTTGTTTTTTATATTATTTTCATTTATATTTAAATTATTTAAATTTAATTTGATATTATTTATTTCATTTTGCTGTTCTACATTTTTTCTATAATTAATGGAAGGATTATTTAATTTGTTAGTTGCAAAAAAATTATATAATGATTGTTCTCACTGAAATATTTGCTTTTCTTTTCACTTATTAAAATATTTTTCATTTTTTATAATATCATTTAAATTTTTATTAGCTTTAAATATGAATTGATTTTTATTAAAACCTAATTGATTTTTTTCATAGTATTCATTAAAAATATTTTTAACAAAATCATTATTTTGTAAGAAATTATTTTCTTTCAATGAAATTCATGTAAATGATTTTTTAAATTTTTGAACCATTTCATACACTTCTGGATCAAATTTAGGTATAGTTTTTGATGGTTTAGCTTCTAAAATTTTTCTATCTATCTCTAAATAACCTTCTTTATTTATATCATATTTTTGCAAAATAGCGGTACTTTGTTCTACTGGTTGAATAATTGAGAATGAATTAATTAACTCGCTTGATTTTAATAAAATTTTTTTCATTTTATGTTTTGTTCCTATCTAAAAATTGAACTTAAATTGAATAATGAATTGTTAGTTTTTTCTAATTCCAATAAAAATTACTTAATATAATAATTTAATTCATTTTTTATTGATTTTTTATTGTATAAGCTTTTAATAATAAATGCATTTTTATTAATAAAAACATTTGTATCAAATTCAATAAATGCAATTTTGTCTGAAATTTCATTTTTTAAAATGTTTGCGAAATTTAAATCAGTTTTTAAGTCAATTTTACTTGTTAAAAAATATAAACTTTTATAATCATCTTTAAAATATAAATCTATTGAGTATAAGATTGTATTTTCATATAATCATTTTTTAGGTCAATTAAATCTTTTAATAATTAATTCTATATTAATATTTGTTTTTGATGAAATATGATTTATATTTTTTTTTTTTTTTTTGGTAATATGTTTAATTCAATCTAAAGGTAAAAATATATTTTATTTTAATTATTACTAATTTTCATAAAATTATAAAGAACTAAAATATAATTTTAATCACTAAAATTTTCAATTGAATTATTTGTAAGTAAATTGGTAATTAGTTTGATTAAAGGAATATTATTATTTTTTTTAATCAATTAATTCATTATATTCTAATGATTTAATATTTTTTATAAAATTAAATTGTTTTGACTTGTTAGTTATGTATTTATAAATTAGAATTTTTAGTTATTTCTAAATGTATTTCTCTTATTTTATTTCTTGGTAAAATTTTATCTCAATCTAAAAATATTGTTAAAAAAAGCCAATACATTTAAACATCGTATAAATATTAATACTATGAAATAAGGATTGTGAATTATATTTTGCTATTTTTTAAGTAAAAAATAAGCATCTAAAAAATAAATAAAGTTGACAAAATAAAATTAAAAAATAAAAATGCAAGTTAAATAATTTTTAAAATGAACTAATTTTTTTAATTTTTGTCTGCAAATTAAATATTATTAATTTCGTTGTTTTATATCGTTTAAATATTATTTTTTGTTATTTTAATTATTTTAATCGAAAAAATTGATTTTTTTCCTCCTCTTATTTAAATTTTATAACTAATAAAAAAAAAGCATAAAAAAAAACATAAAAAATTAAATTTACGTTTAATTTTTTATGTTAAATCTTCTTTTTTACTTTCGTTTGTTTTTTCAGATTTTTTAATAAGTTCATCTAAAGATAATTTTTTATCATGTCTAACTTGTTCAGCTTCTTTTTTAGGTGGTAATTTCATATACTTAGCTATATATTCAATTTCTTCAGAAACAATAGTTTCATTTTCTAATAAAGAAGTTTTTATTAATTCTAATAAAGTTTTATTTGCTAAAATAATTGTTTTAGCTTTTTTATAAGCATCAGAAATAATTTTTCTAACTTCAATATCAATTTCGTGTCCCACTTTAGAAGAGAAGGACATATTTTTCCCAAAATCTCTTCCTAAAAAAGGATTACTAGAATCTTGTTCATATTGAATAGGTCCTAATTCAGACATTCCGAATTCTGTTACCATTCTTCTAGCTATTTTAGTTGCTTTTTCGATATCATTAGCAGCTCCTGTTGATATTTCAGTTTCTCCATAAATAATTTCTTCAGCAACTCTACCACCCATATATGATGCAATCATTGCGAGTAATTCAGATTTAGTTAAGTTGTATTTTTCTTCTTCAGGCATCATCAAGTTATAACCACCTGCTGAACCTCTTGGAATAATGGTTATTTTTTGAACTTTATTTCCACCTGGTAGTTTAATTCCTACAACTGCATGGCCAGCTTCATGATAAGCTACCATGGTTCTTTCTTGTTCTGTAATAGTACGATGTTTTTTAGCAGGACCACTCATAACTCTATCAATCGCTTCATCAATTTGAGCTAAAGTTATAACATTAGTATTTTCTCTAACTGATAAAATAGAAGCTTCATTAATAACATTTTCAAGTTGTGCCCCAGAAAATCCTGGTGTTCTTTTAGCAATATTAGCAAAATTAATTTCTTTATTAATTCTTTTTCCTCTTGCATGCAATTTAAGAATTTCTTCTCTTTCTTTTACATCAGGGAAACCAACTGTTATAGAACGGTCAAATCTTCCTGGTCTTTGTAAGGCTGGATCTAAAACATCAGTTCTATTAGTAGCTGCCATAACTAAAATTCCACTATTATTAGTCATACCATCCATTTCAACTAGTAATTGATTTAAGGTTTGCTCCCTTTCATCATTACCACCACCAATACCTGAACCTCTAGATCTACCTACTGCATCAAGCTCATCAATGAAAATGATAGCTGGTGCTTCTTTACGAGCTTCTTTAAATAGTTCTCTAACTCTTTTAGCTCCCATACCAACATATAATTCCACAAAGTTTGATGCTGATATAAATAAAAATGGCACATTAGCTTCACCCGCTGTTGCTTTAGCTAATAAAGTTTTACCTGTTCCTGGAGGACCACCTAATAAAATTCCTTTTGGAATTCTAGCTCCTGCAGCTTGATATTTTTTAGGATTTTTTAAATAATCTACAAGCTCCATTACTTCTTCTTTAGCTTCTTTGTTTCCAGCTATATCACTAAATTTTTTGTCTGAAACAACTCTAGATGCTAAATTTTGACTTTGTGGACCAAAAATTCCCCCACCACTTCCACTTTGGGTTGAACTTTTATAAATAAAATAGAAAAATAATCCAAAAAGCAATAATGGTAAAATACTTGGAATAAAACTTAAAATTCTTTGGGTCACTGTTATTTCAGAACGTCCAGTATTAAAAATACCTAAATTGTTTTCACCGATTTTTGATAATCCGGCTTTAATATCAGCAGATATTTTAGTATTATCATGTTTGATAGCTTCTTTTAAATTAGAAGATCAAATTTCATTTAATTGATATTTTTCTAATAGCGATGGATCGATTTTTATAACATAATTTTTTATTTCTTTATTTTCTACTGAAATAACAAAAATTTTTAATTTCTCAGGATTTGTATTAACGGTAGCAAAAAAAACATTATCATCAGGTTTTTCAGCTGCTTTTAATATTTTTGTATCAAATTCATTAATTGATATAATGTTTTCACCACTGAAAAAGCGATCATAAATAAATCCACCAATTAAAATTAAAATAAAAACTAATAAAATTATTTTAAGAACTTTTCATTTTTTAAAAAATTTCAATTTTTACTTCCTTTCTTATTTTTTTAATTATTAATTAGTTTAAAATTAACTTTTTAATTATAAACTATATATATATTATTTATAAAAGAAAAAATAAAAAATAAAAAAAAACTTTGTTTTATTTTCCTAAAATAAACATTCAAGCGCAACACTTTTGTGTTTGTGCTTTTATTTTACAATTTTTTATTAAATAAACAAAATATTTATAAAAAAA
>NZ_JNJY01000016.1 GCF_000701825.1 Mycoplasma collis ATCC 35278 | reverse complement strand
TAAATTCCCTTGTTTTTATCGATATAATTTTTAGTTAAATCGCTACTTCCACAAAATAATTCTACCAATTCCCCAAGTTTATAAATTGCCATTATCGTTCCCTTTATCTTTTTTCTTTTCATTTGAAAACTCAATGGCTTTATCAATTGATTTTTCCACTTCAGGAATTAACTCTACAAACTCTTTGAATAAATCTTTAAGTTCGCCTTGGAGTGTTTTTATTTCTTGTTTTATAGTTTCTTCATCAATTTCTTCTTCTTCATAATTAATGTATCTACTTGGAACAAGAGAATAAGAATTTTCTGCAATCTCTTCTAATTTAACTGATTTAGCAAAATTTTTAATGTCAATTTCTTTATTTTGAACAAATTCATTATAAACATCAACAATTTTAGATATTTCTTGATCGTTTAAAAAACGTAAACTAGCTGATTCTAACTCTCCAAGCGCTTCTGCATTAATTAGTAAAATATCATTAGTTGTTTTATTATTATTAAAAACTCAGATAGTAGCAGGGATGGTTACAGTGTAAAAAAGTTTATCAGGTAATGAAATTATTGCTTCCACCTTGTTTTCTTCAAGGAATTTTTTTCTAATTGCTAACTCTTCTTTTTGAATTGAAGATATCGCTCCATTAGCCATAACAACTGCTGCTCTTCCAGTTGAATTTAATTTATGTAATATATGAGAAAGTCAAGCATAGTTTGCGTTTCCTTCATAAGGAATTCCTCATTCGAATCTAGGATCGGATTTCATATCTTTTCTAGCTCATTTTTTCATATTAAATGGCGGATTAGCTAAAACAATGTCAAATTTTTCTTTCCCAGATAAATCTTCATTAAATGTATCTTCAGATCTTTCACCTAAATGAGTATCACTAACACTAAAGCCATTTACAATTAAATTAATTCTTGCTAATTTTCATGTTTGATTTGAAAATTCTTGTCCATATACTTTTATTTGATTTGTATCTTTATTTTTACTTTTTAAATATTGTTTTGTTTGAACAAACATTCCACCAGTTCCACAGGCTGGATCGTAAATTTTTACATTTTCTTGAGGATTTATAATTGATACCATCAATTTAACTATACTAATAGGTGTATAAAATTCACCACCTTTTTGCCCTTGTTTTTTGAAAAAATTACCTAAAAAATATTCATATATTCTTCCGATAATATCATCTTGGAAATTAGCAAAATCTTTATTTGAAAAAATTTTAATTAATTCAATTAATCTTTCTTTATCTAAATCGCTACGATTAAAATTTTTTTCAAATAAACCTTTTAATTCTGGATTACTGTTTTCTAAAGCGATAAAAGCATCATCAATAATTTGTCCAATTTTATCAGGTTGGTTAATATTTTCAATTATTGTTGAATTTCAATCTGCTTCTGTTGGAACTGAAAATCTAATTCCATATTTTGGAAGTATATCTTTATTAGTTCTAAAATTAAAATTTTTATTTTCAAGAATTGAACTTCCATGTTCTGTCATTTCTGCAATAAATTGCTTTTCTGCTTTGTTCATTTTATCTGATAACATTTTTAAAAGTATTACAGAAATAACAACATGCATATATTGTTCAGATGATAAATTACCTCTTAAAACATCACATGCTTCTCATAAATCTTTTGCTATTTCACTAATATTTTTTACTACTATTTTATTTTCCATTTTTTTCCTTATCTATTTTTATTTTTAATTTTCTCTATCAACAAAATTTTTCAATTCTTTGATTAGTTGATTTCTTTTTTCTTCATATTTTGGATAATTATTTTTAACTAAAACAAATAAAATTTTTGAAGTTATATGTTCTAGTTCTGTATTTGAATGGATTCAACCTTTTTCGATTTTTCTTTCTCCATTATTTGTTATTTCTAAATAGATTTCTTTTGCTATTTTTAAAATTCTGTGTTTATCAGAAATTTCATCTATTTCTAAAATTTTTACAAAATTGTTTACTCATTTTTCTTCATTGGTGAGTGCGATTTCATTTTTTTCTTTTTCTTTAATTGTCTCAATAATTTTTTCAATTAAATTTTCAATGAAAATTTCAGATTTATTTTCATTTTCTTTTGCTTTTTCAATTAATTTAATTATTTGAACAGATATTTTTTCTTTATCAAAATTTCCAAAATTATCATTTTCTTTTATAAAATTAGAAATAACTTTTTTTATTTCATTAATTTTTTCTTTTGATTTAATTTCATTATCTTTGTTTAATAAATGTAAATAAGCATTTATTTGTTCTAAAGATTTAATATTTATTTTTTTCTCTTCATCTGGATTAATATCAGGGTTGAAATTTAAAGCTGATTTAAGTTGTTTTTTTAATCTGCTTCTTAATGCATGAATATCAATATTTGAAATATCTTTCTTTAAAAAATACATTCTTGCACTTATTAAATTTTCAGCTACTTTTAAATCAAATTTATCTAGTTTATCTTTTTCTAAAAAAATAAATTTTTTATTCATTTCTTTAACTTCGTAACTAAATTTTTCTAGATCAAAATCATCTTTATCACAATAATTAATTAAAGTGGAAAAAAATGTTTCATTTTCAATCATTGCAGTTATTTCAGATTTTTTAAAATCGAAAAAATTTGAAATTATTTTTTTAACTAAATTTGTAAAATTTTCTTCAATTAATGCAATGTCAAAATTTTTAGCAAGTTTAGCTTGATTTTTTTGCTCATTTTTATCATTACCTTCATAATAAAAATTTAAACTTTCTTTCAATCTAGCGTTTAATCCAATGTAATCAACAATAATTCCACCTTGTTTAATTTTTAGTCCATTTTTTGATTTATATTTTCTATTAGTTCTAGCTATAGCTTGCATCAAGTTTTGCATTTTTAGAACTTTATCAAAATACATAGTATCTAATGAAGGAACATCATAACCAGTTAAAAGCATATCTACAACAATTAAAATTTTTAATTCAGAATTTTCTTTTTGAAATTCTTTTGTTCAATTGTCTCTATCCTTTTCAGTTCCTGCATCTTTTTGCATTTCTAAGTTATCTTTATTTTTATCAATTGAAATAATAAGTTTTATTTTATTTTTTCAATTTGGCCGATATTTTAAAATTTTTTTATAATATTTTCAAGCTGTTTCTCTATTAAAAGCAACAAACATTGCTTTTCCTTCAAGTTGATTTTCACGGTATTCATAGTGTTCAATAAAATGTCTGACAATTAAATCCATTCTATTTTCACTAAATAAAAAATTCTTAACTTCATTTAATTTTTCTCTATTTTTAAATTTAATAACTTCTTTTTTAAGTTTTATATCTTTTGATTCTTCAATTTCTTTATCTTCTTGAAAATCATTTAAATCAATTAAATCTAACTCTTCTTTTGAAAGTTGAACTTTTATACTAGCTCTTTTATAATAAATTTCTGTTATAGCTCCATCTTCAACAGCTTTTTTCATTGGATAAATATCTATATAATCACCATAGATTCTTTTAGTTAAAACATCATCATTTTCAATTGGTGTACCTGTAAAACCAATAAATTTAGCATTTGGAAAAGCATCTCTTAATATTTTAGAAAATGGTTCATTTTTTATTTCTTTATTATTATTTTTATTTTCTGAAATATCAAAATCAAAATTATTATGAGATCTATGCGCTTCATCAGTAATAATTAATAGATCATCTCTATAATTTAGATTTTTTAAATTTTCATCATGATATTTTTGAACCATTGTAAAATAAATTCCTGAAGTTTTAATGTTAGAAATACTTTCTTTAATATCTTTAGCACTTTTTAAAAGTAATGGTTTTTCTAATAAATAAGAATGAAAATCTTTGAAATTATCATATAATTGTTTTTCTAAATTTTTTCGATCAGTAACTACAATAACTGTTAATTTTTTTTCTACTTCTCTTAATAATTTTATTAACATCATCATTGTCAAAGATTTACCAGAGCCTTGAGTATGTCAAATTATCCCTACTTTATTATTGGAATTTTTTTTAGAAATATTAAAAGCTTTCAATCCTTTTTTAACTCCAAAATATTGGTGATATCTTGAAATAATTTTATTATTTTTATTACTATAAAAAATAAAATATTTCATTAATTCAAGTAATCTTTTAGGTTTTCAAAATTCTTGGCTTATAATTAAATTTTTATTTTCAGCTTTTTCTCTTCATATTGAAAAATAACTATTTTTTGCGATAGGATTACATATTTCAGTTTGAACTAAATTACTTATGAAAGAAAAAAAGTTAAATGCAAAAATTTTCTTTAGTAATTTACCATATGTTAAAATTTGTTCTTTGGCTTGGTCCAATTCTTTCATTGATTTATTTTCAAATGTTTTTAATTCTCCTATTATCAAAGGTAGGCCATTTATGTAAATTACTGCATCAAGAATTTTTTCATGTTGTTCATTATTATAAAAGGTTTTAATTCTAAATTGATTTGTGATTATAAATTCATTTTTTTCAGGATTATCAAAATCAATAACTTTTCAATTAAAATATCTCGATTCACTTTTTCTGTAAATATCGTAACCTTTTTTAATTTTTTCAATAATAGTTTTATTTAATTCAATTTTATTTGTTAACTGATTTGATAAATCGATTAAATTTCTACAAATTTCATTTACTTCATCATCATTTATTTTAGGATTTATTATTTTTAAATTTTCCTTTATTCTGTTTATTAACAAAACTTCATCCAAATTATTATTTCTTAACTCTAAAATTTGATTATTATTTAAATATTTAAAATTATTTTTTTTAAGTTGTTCAATAAAATTTTCTTCTATATTTTTTTCTAACATAATATTTTTTTCTCCTTAATTTTTATTTTTTTAATGATGAAAATAATTAAAATTTTTAAATTTTTGCAAAATTTATAAATTAATTATGACAAAAAAAAAAAAAAGAAAAGAAAAAGGTAAATTTTGAAAAAATTCAAAAATTGATAAAAAAAAACTTAAAACATTTGCTTTAAGTTATTGAGTTAAATTATGATGAAAAACTTTTATATTTCTTTTTTATATTTAAAATTATAATTAAGTTTTTTATAAAAAGGATAAAAAAATAATTTTTTTTAGTTATTTATTTTAAAAAAATGCATAAAGTTATTTTATAATTATTTTGTTAATATTAATTATTAAATAAAAAATATTTACAGAGAAATTTTATTTTATTGACGAAAATTTTATAGCCATCATTTCAGCGATAGTGGGTTGTAACATTTCGCCATCTATATTTATTATTTCTTTTTTATTTAAAAAATTAGTTATTTTTTCAATTGCTTCTTCTTTCGTTATATCTCAATCAATTTTAATATTCATCTCAAAATCAGCTTTTTTGCCATCGATTCTTTCTTCATAATTAAAAAAATATTTTTCCATAATTTCATAATCTCTATAATTTGGTTTATATTTTTTTAAATTTATAGGATTTTTAGATAAAACATTTATTCAAATCATAAAATTTACAAAATCCACAATTTTTTTATATGTTAAAGCCGAAAAATTTCTTTTTTTGTTTATGTTCAAAGAAAAAAGGGAGTGAATGTTCTAGTTTATCTAATCCTGTTGATTTTTTAATAAAATTTGATTCTCTTTTAACAATACTTGGATAATTTTCAGGTAATAATAATTCTATAAATTTTTCAAAATTATGTGAAATATAATAAGCAAAACTGATGTTTTCTATTTGGCTGATAAAAGTTTTTATTTAAAGATAAAAATTCGTAATTATTTTTTGGCTATAATCAAAAATTTGAATTAAAAATTTGTGTTATATAAAAATTTATAAAACCAAAATTATAAATATAATTTTATTTAAATTTTTAAAGTAAAAATAATATATAATTATTTTATGAATATTTTTTTACTTAATTTATATTCATAAAAAATGAAAGGATTTTAATTTACATGAATTTAATGAATTTATTAAAACCTCAAAATGTTAAAGAAAAACCTATGACAATTAAACATGGAATGGTTTTATGATTTTTATTAGTTTTTGCTTATTTTTTATTTGTTGTAAATTGAACTATGGCTTCACAATTAAATGGTGTCCCTGGCAGTCATGGTATTTTGGGTTATTTTTTTCCCGCGGGAAAAAAAGCACCGTCAGCTATAACAAATCAAGCTGTTAACTGGGTTATAACTATAGGTAGAGGTATAGGTTCTATCTTAATTGGATGATTAATTGTTAAAGTAACTCATAAATATGCAGTTATTATCTCGTTAGCGTTAATGCTTTTATCTTTGCCAGGTATTTATATTCCTGACTATTGAGGTTT
Source organism: Mycoplasma collis ATCC 35278 (assembly GCF_000701825.1). Taxonomy (GTDB): domain Bacteria; phylum Bacillota_I; class Bacilli_A; order Mycoplasmatales; family Metamycoplasmataceae; genus Mesomycoplasma_A; species Mesomycoplasma_A collis. The sequence continues at coordinate 15,912 of NZ_JNJY01000016.1, read as the reverse complement.
TACTGTTTTTAGAACATTTTTAGGAATTGGAGGAACAACACTTATTGTTTTAATTCAACCTGTTATTTCAGCGTATTTTCCACCAAGAGTAAAAAGTTCTATTTCACAATTTTCACCTTGATTCTACCCATTAGGGTTAATTGTTGTTCTTGCTCCTTTTGTAGGACAAGCTGACATCTTGAAACAAGCTTCAAACCAATGACAATATATTTTTTTAGGTATTAATTTAGCAACATTAATACCTTTAATTGGATTTATTATTTTTGGTTCAAGATTTGATATTTATCCTTCATATCTCGAAAAACAAAGAGAATTAGATAAACAACATGGTGAAAAAAAACCATCACTTTTAACTTTTTTAAAACAAAAAGATACATGATACTGAACAATTTTATATACATCTTGATTAATTGCTGTTGTTATACCTTATACATCAAGAAATTGAATATTTGAAACATTTGGTGTTGATAAAGATGCAGCTAAAGCTTTAGCTACTTCTTATACTCCTATAATATCAATATTCTTTATATTATTCCATGCAGGGATGTTTATAGGTTCATTTACAGTTGGATTATGATCAAGATTTAGATTGAAAAGAAAATGATTTATATCCGCTATATTGGCTTTAGGTGTTACTTTTTATATTTTATCACTAATAGTATTTAGATATATGGTTTATCCTGCTAATGGGCTATTACCTTCAACCGGTAATAACACATGATTATTTTATATTTTAGGATTTTTAATGGGATGAATGCTTTGAGGTATTCAAGGTGTTATGCTTAATTTACCACATGAATATAAAGATTCAAACCCAAGACAAGTTGGTTATAAATTTGGTTTAATTTGAGGATTAGGATATTTTGGATTTACTATTCTTTTAATAATTATGTCATTAGTTCAACCAGCATCACCAGTTGTAGCTATTAGTTTAATTGTTATTTTCTCAGCTATATCTGTTGGAGCTATTTGATTATTTAAAGAACCAAATCCAGATTATGATACTTTCCCAAGTTCTAAAACTGAGCAAATTAAAAAATAAAATATTAAATAAAAAAAATGCAGCACTTTTGTGTTTGCATTTTTATTTTGCTTTTTTTTATTTTAAATTTAATGCATTATATTTGTTTAAAATTAAAAATTAATTTAGTTGGTGTGATTTATTTCAAATTCTAAAAGATTATCAATTTTGAGTTGATGTTTATAAAAATAAATTTCATCTATTTCATATTGACCACTTCTTAAAAATGAAAAATCAAAATTTCCATCTAAAGAATTTATTTTTTTTATTTGTGTATTTTTGCTTTGTTTATTATAAAAATGAAACTTATAAGTGCCAGCTAAATAGATTGAATTATTTCATTTAAATCTAAATTCAGATTTAAATTTTGACTTTTTTATTTCTGTAACTGATAAATTATTATTTATAATTCTTGAAATTTCTTTTTTTATTAATTTTTTCTTTTTAGCTCTCTTAACTAAATAAATAATTAAAATAATTAAAAGAATAGCTGAAGCTGGAGATCCTTTAGCTGGCATATTATTATTTTTACCTCTTTTTTTTTATTTAAATTTTACTAAAAAAACTTAAAGTTTGTGCTTTAAGTTTTTATTTTATTTTAAGTTTATTTTTATGTCTTTCTAATGTTGAACTTTTATTAATATTTTCACTATCAGGAACTAGTAAAATAGTTTCAATTTCATGATTTTCTAATTTGTTCGAAACTGCTAAATCTAGTTCATAATCAAAATCCATTTGATTTCTAGCCGATCTTATCAATCAATTTACATTTAATTTTTTTGCTAAATTTACGGTTAAATCATTGCTATTAACAATAATTTTTACATTTTTTAAATTCTTAATAAATGTTTGTGCAATTTTTTTTCTTTCATTAAAATCAAAATCAATTTCTTTATCAGGGTTTATTGTTATAACTAGATAGACATAATCAAATATTTTTAAAGCTTTTTTTAAAATGCTTAAATGACCTTCATGAAAAGGGGCAAAACTACCAGCATACAAAGCTTTTTTAGTTAAATAATTTTTTTGCATCTTCAGCAATCATTAATTCTTCATTAGTTCTTATAACATAAATAGGAATTGAAGAATCTGAACTACTTATTAAAATACTTTCTTTAATATCTTTTGGACTTGTGTTATTTAGTTTAGTGTCTAATTTTAAATCTAGAATATTAATTTTATTAATTATCATTTCACGCATAAAACTAGAATTTTCTCCAACTCCAGCTGTGAAAACTAATGCATCAATTTCTTTACCTACTTTATTAATGTAATTAATTAAATAATCAGCAATTTTTTGACTATAAAGTTCAAGTGCTAGAATTGCATCTTTATCATTTTCTTGATATTTTGCAATTACATCTCTTAAATCAGAACCTATTTTACTTACACCTAATAAACCAGATTCTTTATTTAAAATATTGGTAAATTCTTTAATTGAAATATTAGCTTGTTCCATTATATATTCATGAATAGAAGGATCGATATCTCCACTTCTAGTTCCCATCATTATTCCAGCTAAAGGCGTCATACCCATTGATGTATCAATTGATTTAGAATTTTTAATTGCACATAATGAAGCACCTGATCCAATATGTAAATTAACTAAATTAACTATTTTTTTATTTAAAATTTCACTTAATTTTTGTGTTATAAATTTATGGCTAGAACCATGGAAACCATATTTTCTAATTCCATATTTTTCGCTTAATTCTTTTTTTATTGGATAAATTGCATTAACTTCAGGAATTGAAGTGTGAAATGCTGTATCAAATGTTGCGCTTAATTTTGCATTAGGAATAACTTTTTTAATCGCATTTATTGCTAATAAAGCTCCTGGGTTATGTAATGGTGCAAATTTTGATAATTCATCAATTTTTTTAATTTCAACTTCTTTAAGTTCTGTTGTATCAGTAAAAAATTGCCCACCATGAACTACTCTAAAACCAACGATTTCAATTTCATTTAAATCGCTGATAACTTGATTTTCTTGTCACATTTCTACAGTTTGCTCAACAGATTTTAAATGATCTTTTAAATCAATTTCTTTTTTAATTTTTTTCGAATCAAAATCCATTGTTAAAAAAGAATTATTAATTCCAATTCTTTCAGAAATACCACTTGCAATTATTTCTAATTTATCTTTAGTATAAAGTGATCACTTCATTGATGAAGATCCTGCATTAATTACTAAAATTTTTTTTGATTTCATTATTTTTCCTCTTTATAAGTTTGTAATGTAGTAATTAACATTGTATTGTAAACATCTTCAACAGTAGCACCTCTTGAAAGATCGTTTACCGGCGCGCTTACTCCTGTAATAATCGGCCCAATAGCTCCATATCCACCCATTCTTTGAGCTATTTTATAACCTATATTTCCAGCATCTAATGTTGGGAATATATAAACATTCGCTTTTCCTTCAAAACTAGGTTTTTTATACTTATCATTTTTAACTTTTTCAACATATGCAGCATCGAATTGCACTTCACCTATTACATTAGGATTTGTTGATAATGTTTTATATTTTTCAAATGCATTAATAACAGTTTCGGTTTCTTCACTTTTTGCAGAGCCATCTGTTGAAAATGATAAAAATGCAACTTTAGGATCGAATCCTAAACTTTTTGCAAATATTTCAGAATTAAATCCAATTTCTGCTAATTGATCAGAATTTGGTTTAATGTTAACAGAAATATCGGAGAAAATCAATTTCTCATCATCTTTATGCATTATCATTGCACTAGAAATTGTTTTAATTCCTGGCATAGGCCCTATTACTTTAAATGCCGCTCTTAAAATATCTGAAGTTGTAAAATTAAGACCACCAACAACTCCATCAACTTCATTAGTTTTTAATAACATCATTCCATAAAATGGCTTAGTTTCTAGTGCTTTTTGTGCATTTTCTAAGCTTTCTTTACCTTTTCTTAATTCAAAAAATAATTGGCTAAATTTAGATTTTTTTTCACTAGTCATAACTTCTTGAATAATTTCATTAGTTAAATTTGAATGTAATTTATCAACTAATAAAACTGGTGTTACTAATTGTGATTTTATAAATAATTTAGCTGTTTCAACAGCTCTTTGATCATCACCGTCAATAATAAGAATTTTTCTTTTTTTATTAGTTTCATTTTTTAATTTTATTTTATTTTCTAAAGTTTTTTGAAAATTCATATTTTCTCCTTTTATCTAAAATTTAATAATTAATAGAACATTAATATTTTTATATAAATTTTAAACTAAAAATATTAATAATTTTTTAAATTTTAAATTTTAAGTTACTTTATTTGTAAAAATAAAGTTTTCCAAATTAAAAAAAGGCATAAAAAAAATGGCGGGGTAAACAGGATTTGAACCTGCGCGGGCGATCAAGCCCCTAACGCGTTAGCAGTGCGTCCTCTTCAGCCTCTTGAGTATTACCCCACATTTTTATCAATTATACAATATTTTTAAAATATTTAATAAAAATAAAATAACTAAATTGCCTTAATAACATTTATTATTTTATAAAATAAGTAAAATTTCTAGTTTTTTAGATATAAAAAATTTTATAAAAAATTAATATATTGTATAATTAAAAATATTTATTCTATAAAAAGTATTTTTATATTAATTATTTTATAGTTAATAATTTATTTAATAAATTTTTTATATATTGAAAACTAGGAGATAAAATGGAAAATAAAATTAAAAAAATAGCTATTTTAACTTCAGGTGGAGATGCACCTGGAATGAACAATGCTATTAGAGCAATAATTAAATCTGCTTTATTAAATAACATCGAACCTTTTGTAGTATATGGTGGATATAAAGGGCTTTATAAAAATAAAATTGTTTCTATAGCTAATAAAAATGTTGATAAATTCATCTCTCAAGGTGGAACTTTTATTTATTCAACAAGATTCCCTAAATTTAAAAATTACGAAATAAGACAAGAGGCAATAAATAATTTAAAAAGATTAGGGATAGATGCTTTATTTGTAATAGGTGGAAATGGCTCTTATGCTGGGGCTTTAAAACTTCATAACGAAGGTATAAAAGTTTTAACAATGCCTGGTACAATTGATAACGATATTAATTCTAGTGAATTTACAATTGGTTATGATACAGCGCTAAATACAGTAGTTGATGCTGTTGATAGATTAAGAGATACAGCTAATTCACATAGTAGATTTTTTATCGTTGAAACAATGGGTCATGGGGCTGGTGATTTAGCTCTATATTCCGGAATTGCAACTGGAGCTGAAATAATCGTTACTAATGAAAGACCTATGACCGTTGATGAAATAATTCAAGTAGTGCATGAACAAATACATAATAGAAGAAAAAGAAGTGTTATTGCTATTGTAAGTGAATTTATTTATCCAAATCTTGACCAGATTGCTAAAATTGTGCAAAATAAAACAAAAGTATCTGCTAGAGCTGTAAAATTAGCCCATCTTCAAAGAGGTGGTCGTCCAAGTGCGCAAGATCGTATTTTAGCTACATTAATGGGTTCAAAAGTAATTGAATTTTTCAATCAAGGTTATTCAGGATATGCTCTTTCATATAAAAATGGTGATATCGTTCCTATTGAACTTGAAAAATCATTAGAAACTCCACAAAAATCAAATAAAATAAAAACTGATAAATATAGTAAATTAAATCAATTTTAAAATTTTAAGAATGAAGTTGAAAGGAAAATTATGCGTAAAATTAGAAGAAAACAAATGGCTGAAAGAAGATTAAAAAGAATTGAAAAATTAAGAAAAGAAGCTAGAAAATTAGCTAACAAAAAATAACTATTTTAAAATTATCCCTTTTATAGGGGGTATTTTTTTTTTTTTTTGTAAAAACAAATATTAATTTTAAAAAAGTGATGTTATCTAATAAATAATATAACATTATTTTTATTCAATATTAGTAAGGGGGTTAATAAAATGAATAACCTTAAATTATTAGGTATTTCTAATTTTATTATTAAAATTTTAACAATTTTTTATTTTGGAATGCAATTTTTTAAACCTGCTTATATATTTTTAATAAATATGAATTATTTTTTTCTATATCTTATTTATTCTATTGTTGTTTGGCTTATTTTAGCTAATATAACAATAGAGATAATTAAATTTTTTATATCTAAAAATTTATCTAAAGAAAAACAATTATACTTTTTATTGTTACCTTTTATATTTAGTTATTTTGAAAAATATGAAGTAAAATTTCATATTAAAAAAACGATAAAATCATAATTAGGGTATTTCAATTTATTTTTTCATTGTTTTCTATTTTGATTTTAGTTCCTCATTTAGTTTTAATGTTTTTCCTAAATATTTATTTATTTTTGAAACATATGAAACAAATAATTTATTTAACAGCGTTAATGTTTTATTAAATACTTTTGTTTTAGTAATTATTTTTAATTTAGTGTTAATAACTTATTTTAAATTAGAAAAAAAATGACTTGAAAATTAATGATAGATTTAAATATTTTTCAAATATTTTAATAGTTTTTAATTTTGCATTGTTTTTATTTGGGTCTAATCATTTAATTTATATTTTATTTAATCAAATAAATTCAAATAATAATCTTCAAAAGGCTTTATTAGCGTTTTTAATTTTAGAAATTTTATTTATTGTTTATAAAATTTTGAAAATATTTATTGATATTTTTAGAAATTTAAAAAAACAAAAAAACAGTAAGTATTAATTAAATAAAAATTAATTTAAAAAAATACTTTAAAATTTATCGATCAAATTTAGTTAAAAATAAAACAATTAATTAAAGCGTAAAATAAAATTTCAACAAATAAAAAATAATTGTTATTCAAATTTATAATATAAAAAATAAGCAACTTAATAGGTTGTTTTTTATTAAAAAATAATAAAAAACAGCTTTAAAAGCTGCTTAATTAATTTATATTTTATATTAAAAATTAGTTATTTTTTACCTAAACGATTAGTTAAAATTTTACCTGCTATAGTACCATCAGCTGATGCCGTTACAATTTGTCTAATTTCTTTTAATGTAACATCACCTACAGCATAAATTCCTTTTTCGCTTGTTTCTTGGAATTTATCAACCTTAATTAAACCGCTAGGTTCTAAAATATTTAAATTTTTAGCAAATTCAGTTGCTGGCACAAAACCAATGTAAGGGAATAATGAATTAACTTTTAATTCTTTAATTTCGCCATTAATATCAACAATAGCTTTTTCTAAATTTTCATTTCCCTCTAATTTTAAAACTTTAGAATTATAATAAATTTTCACATTTGGCTTTTTCTTTAATTCATCAACCAACATCGGTTCTGCATTAAATTTTTCATCTCTAACAAAAATATGTACTTCTGAAGCAATTGAAGCTAAAAAAGTTCCTTCTTCAACAGCGGAATTTCCCCCACCTATAATAATTGCTGGTTTATTTTTATAAAATGGTCCATCACAAATTACACAATAAGAAACTCCCCGATGTTCAAATTCTAAAATATTTTCAATATCCATTGGCTTTCTTTCTTTCATTCCAGAAGCAATAACAATTGATTTTGCTTTAATAATTTGATTATTTTCTAAAATAATCTCTTTATCAAATTCACTATGAGATTTAATTTCGATTACATTACCATATAAATGTTCTGTTCCATATGCTAAAGCATGTTCATACATTCTAAGTGCTAATTCACCACCTACAATAAATTTATCACCTGGTCAATTTTCAATTTTAGATTGTCCAGTCATTTTTCCACCAGGAGCGCCTTTTTCGATTAAAGCAACTGATAAATTACCTCTAGATGCATAAATTGCACTAGTAAGTCCTGAAGGTCCAGCACCAATAATTGCAACATCATAAACTTTTACCATTTTTCACCCTCTTTATTATTAATATAATTTTTTATAATAATTTCATTTTATATTGAATCATAAATATTTTTCTTTTGTATATCTTTGCACTTTTTCAATTTTTTTAGTTTTAAAATTAAATCTATAGTTACCAAAAAATTGGTAATAAATAGCTAATATTAAGCCAAAAATTATATATAAAATTGCTATAACAAAGTAAAATAAATAAGCTTCTTCTCTTAAGTATTCCATTGAAGAACGGACTAATCCATATCAAATTAAATAGAATCCCCCTGTTACTCCAGGTTTAAATCAATTAAATACATTAAAGATTCATACTAAAATAATATAACCAATTAGTGATGTTAAAAATTCATAGAAAAATAAAGGAACTCTAAGCGCACCATCACTAACAGCATCTCTTATATACATATTTCTAATAATTGTTTCACCTAATCATAAAACACTTGAACCTGTTTCATCGATTTTTCCATAAACCTCATGATTAGTATAATTACCTCATCTACCAATTGCTTGCCCAATTAATACAGTTGGTAGAATATAACTAAGTGCTTTACGATAATCAATCTCTTTTCTTTTTACTAAAACATAGGCAAGATCACAAGAGGCAGAGAGCATAACTCCTCATTGAATCGACATTCCTCCTGTTCTTGGATTTCATCAATTATTTTTTAAACTAGCACCATTTCCTACACTTACTTGCTCAAAAATAAATCCTAGTCTAGCACCAATAATTGAAGTTGGCACAGTAATAATAACTAATCAATAAAGATGTTCTAATTTTATTTTTTCTCTTTTTCAAAAAATAAAAACAGAAGCAATTGAAGCTAAAATTCCTAAAAAAATCATAACACTATAAATTGGAATAGCTTCTAAATTAAATAAGTTATAAGCTTCACCTTCTTGAAAAGGTCTAGCTTTAGCTAAATAAGGAATATTTTCATAAATAACTTTAGATTTAGTTTCCATATTTAATTATTATTTTTTATCCTTTCTTGAATTTTTTCTATTGCATCAATTCCATGTCTAGATGCAATAAAAACATTTACTGCAGCTACTACTAAGTCAGAAACATTTCTCCCATGATGAACAGGAATGTTCTTTTTAGTGATTGATCCATTTAAAATATTATAAGTTAAATTTTCATTACCTAAACGATCAAAATTTAACTCATTATTATAATTTACTAATTCTAACACTAAATCAATTTTTGTTTTATATAAAACTTTTGCAACTCCATAAGTTTTTCTAACATCAATTAGTCCAATTCCTCTTACTTCTAAAATATCTTTTGTAATTTCAGCGGGTTTTGCAATAAAGTTATTTCCTAATCTTGAAATTGTAGCAGTATCATCAGTTACAAAAATATGCCCTTTTTGAATTAATTCTAAAACAGTTTCTGATTTACCAATTCCTGATTTACCTATTATTAAAATTCCAATTCCATTTACAATAACAACACAACCATGAACATTAACGCTTTCAGTTAATTTTTCACTTAAATCAGTACCAATATTAATAATCAAACTAGAAAGGTGTTCATCTGAAGTTAATAAAGGTATTTCATATTTATTAGCGCTATTAATGATTTGTTTAATTACTTTTGTATCAGCTTTTTTAATAAAACCAACTGATAAAAGTAATGCTGGGGGTTTTAATTTCATTATATGATTTAAAATCTTGCTTCTTTTTTTAGATTCGATTGAATCTAAAAAAACAGCTTCATCTGTTCCTCAAGCAGCTAAATTATGAGAAATGGTCTCTTGCGAAAAGCCACATCCTAACAAAAGACCAAGTCTTTTGATCGAAGGTCTTTTAATAATTCCAAAATTATAGTTATTTAACTGTTTTAAATTAAAATCTTTAATAATTTCATCCACTTTAATTATTTTCATTTTCTAATAACCTTTTTAAATATTCTCCTGTATATGAATCAGGAATGTTTGCAACAGCTTCTGGTGTTCCAGTTGCAATAACTTTTCCACCATTTATTCCACCTCCTGGACCTAAATCAATTATATAATCAGCTACTTTAATCATTTCAAGATTGTGTTCAATAACAATAACGCTATCTCCATTATCTACTAAATTATTTAAAACATTAATTAATTTTTGTACATCATAAATATGTAATCCAGTAGTAGGCTCATCTAAAACATAAATTGTTTTTCCGGTTGGTTTTTTTTGTAAAAATTTAGCTAATTTTACCCTTTGAGCTTCACCACCTGATAAAGTTGTAGCTGATTGTCCTAATTTTATATATTCTAGTCCTACATCAACTAAACTTTTAAGTTTTTGAGCGATTTTAGCTCTATTACTAAAAAACTCATAAGCTTGAGCGACTGTCATATTTAAAACATCAGAAATGTTTTTATTTCTATATTTTATCTCTAAAATTTCTGACTTATAACGAGAACCATTACAAAAATCACAAGTTATATAAACATCAGGTAAAAAATGCATTTCAATTTTTAATTCCCCATCACCTCAGCATTTTTCACATTTACCATCTGATACATTGAACGAAAACTTTCCTTTTAAATAACCTCGAGCTCTCGATTCTTCTAAATTAGCATAAACATCTCTAATATCATCAAATACACTAATATAAGTTGCTGGATTAGAACGAGGAGTTCTTCCAATTGGACTTTGAGTAATTTGAATAATTTTATCAACATTAAAAATCCCATCAATAGTTTCAAATTTCCCAGGTTTAACATGGCTATTTGTTAATTTTTGTTCAAGTGCTTTAACTAATATTTCATTTACTAGTGTGCTTTTCCCTGAACCTGAAACACCTGTTACTGCTACAAATTTACCTAATGGAATTTTAACATCAATTTTTTTTAAATTATTTTCACTAGCTTTTTTAATTATTAAGTTCTGCCCATTTCCAGCTCTTCTTTTTTTAGGAACTAAAATTTGTTTTTGTTTTGAGAAATATTTAGCTGTTTCACTGTTATCTTTTTTAATAATTTCTTCTAAAGTACCCTGAGCAGTTATATAACCACCATTTTCACCAGCATAAGGTCCTATATCAACTATATGATCTGCTTGTCGAATTGTATCTTCATCATGCTCAACAACAATTAGTGTATTACCAATTGATACCATGTGTTTTAAAGAATTAATTAATTTTTGATTATCTTTTTGGTGTAATCCAATTGATGGCTCATCTAATACATATAGAACTCCAGTTAAATTTGAGCCAATTTGGCTAGCTAATCTAATTCTTTGTGACTCGCCCCCAGAAAGAGTTTCTGATTTTCGATTAAGTGTTAAATATTCTAGTCCTACATTAACCAAAAATGTTAATCTTTGTTTTAATTCACTTAAAACTAGTTTTAAAATTTGTTGTTCAAATTCATTAATTTTTAAATTTTCTAAAAAAATTAAAATATCACTAATCGCATAGTTATTAAGTTCATAAATGTTTAGATCATCAATTTTAACAGCTAGAGAAAATTCATTCAATCTTGAACCATTACACTTATCACAAGGAAATTCAGACATATATTTTTTGTATCAATTTCTTAAATCTTCACTCGATGTTTCGATATATCTTCGTTCAATTTTATCGATTATTCCTTCAATAATTTGATATTTTTTATAAATATTACCACTATCATTAGTTTGGATATACTCAATTTCTCGATCTGAACCATGCTTGATAATTTTTAATTCTTGTAAAGTCATTTTACTAATTGGTTTATCTAAAGGAATATTATAATGATTTAATAAAGCTTCAAATTCTTGCAATTCTAAACTTTTTTTATTATTTTTACTTACAGGATATAAAACTATCGCCCCTTGTTTTACTGATAATGATTTATTTGGAACAAGGAGATTAAAATCACCTTTTAATTTAGAACCTAATCCTTTACATTGATCACACATACCAGAAGGGGAATTGAAAGAAAAAAGTTTACTTTCAATTGTCGGCATATTAAAATCACCAAATTTACATGCTTGCAATTTTGAAAAACTTAGTATTTTATCATCCACTATTTCAACATCAATTAAACCTTTAGCATAATTAGCAGCTACATCAATCGATTCTGATATTTTTGTTCTATTTTCTAAAGTTAAAACTAATCGATCTACCACAATTGAAATTTTATGTTTTTTATTTTTTTCTAAATTTATTTCATCATCTAGCGAAATAATTTCATCATTAATTTTTAATCTTACAAATCCCTCTTTTTTTAATTTAGAAATTAATAAATGATGAGAACCTTTTTCATTATTAATAATAGGGGCTAAAATTAAAATTTTAGAATTAAGTGGATATTTGTAAATAATATTTAATATATCGTTAGTTTTTTGACTTGAAATTGAAATTTTATGTCTTGGGCAATAAGGTTTTCCAATTTTTGAATATAAAAGTCTTAAATAATCATAAATTTCAGTTATTGTACCAACTGTGGATCTTGGATTATTATGAATTGTTTTTTGCTCAATAGCAATAGTTGGTGATAGACCTTCTATTGATAAAACATCAGGTTTTTTACTTGAGCCTAAAAATTGTCTTGCATAAGAACTTAATGATTCAATATATCTTCTTCTTCCTTCTTCATAAATTGTATTAAAAGCTAAAGAAGATTTTCCCGAACCAGAAACCCCAGTAAAGACAATAAGTTTATTTTTTGGAATATTAATATCGATATTTTTTAAATTATTTTCTTTTGCACCTTTAATTTTAATAAAATTATTTTGATTATTCATAGTAGAAATTATACAAAATTAATAAATAAAAAAGTTATAAAACTTATAGTAATATAACTTTTTTATTTATTAAAAATTTTTTTATTTTTTTATTTTATTTCAATATTCTAAAATTTTTTGTTCATTTTTGCTATCACCAAATTCAAAAAAATTTAAATTATTGATTTCTTTTGGTAAATATGTTTGTTTTACATATGAATTTGGATAATCATGTGGATATTTATAACCTATTCCATTTCCTAATTTATAAGCAGATTTATAGTGGTTATCTTTTAAATGATTAGGTATTTTATAAATTTTATTATCATCTAAAAAAGCAGAAACTTTTTTAGTAGCTTTATAAGAAGAATTGCTTTTAGGACTAAGAGCAAGCTCGATTATTATATTGCCAATTGGCAAAAGAGCTTCTGGCATCCCTAATCTTTCTATTGCTCTAATGGCTGCATCAACTTTTATAGCTAAAAAGGAATTAGCTAAAGCTATATCTTCATAAATAATAGCTAAAATTCTTCTAAAAAAAGCATCTAGATTCCCGCCTTTAACTAGCAAAAGGCCATAATATAATGAAGCATCAACATCACTGCCTCTAACTGATTTATGAAATGCGCTTAAATTATCATAAGTTAAATCTTTTTTATTATCATAATAAAAATTATTAGTAGGGAAAATTTTTTTAATAACTTCTAAATTTGTTAAATCTTTAATTTTTAAATTAATTAATAGTTGCAAATTATTAAAAACATTTCTTAAATCACCATTAGAAATTTTGATAAATGAATCAAGAGTTGAATCAGTAAATTTCAAATCTAATTTTTTATTTTTTATTAATTTTTGAATAACATTAAAAATATCATTTTCACTAATTTTTTCAAATTTTAAAATTTGCATTCTACTTCTAATAGAAGGATTGATTTTAAAATAGGGATTTTCTGTTGTAGTTGCATAAAAAATTTTTTCTTTTTGTTCTAAAAAAGATAATAAAATATCTTGTTTATCACGATTAAGACGATGAATTTCATCAACAATAATTACATCATATTCATTAATATATTTAATTAAAAGCTCTTTGTTATCTAAAACAGAATTAAAAATAATGAATTTTTTGTTTAATTCTTTAGCTAAAACTATTGCACTAGAAGTTTTGCCTATTCCTGATTCACCATAAAAAATAAATGAACTATTGTTTTTATTTTCTACCACTTTTTTAAATAAAAATTTTAAATGCTCTTGACCAACTATGTCATCTAATTTTTCTGGTAAAAATAAATTATTTTTTAAATTATTCATTATTATTTAATTTATCATCTTCTATTTTTAAATCAGAAGCTTCAACCTCTGTATTTATTGCAAAATTTTCGCTTTTGTATTTATCAAAATGATGATATTTTTCATCGTATTTTTCAATTTGTTTAATAATTTTTTTAATTTTAAAACTATCAATTTTATTTTTAATTGTAGCAATATGTCTATCTAATGTTTTTCTAATTATTTCTTTCATTTTTGAAGAAGATTTTTCAACTTTTTCAATTTCTTCTAAAATAGAGCTTAAACTATTCTCAACATGTTTTAAGCTATTATCAAGAATTTCATTTTTTAAATTGTTAAATTCTAAATCAATTTTTTCTTTATCTTCAAATTTTCAATTCAATCCAATTAAATCTTTATTTGTGTTAAAAATATTGTAAAAAAGTTTTAAAAAAATTGTAAAATACCCTGGTCTTGTAATAAAAATGTTAGAAAAATCATTTTTTTTATCTTTTTTACCTCTTTTAATAATGAAATTATCATCTCATTCTAATTCAGTTATTAAAAGTCCATAATTAGCATTTAATTCTTTTCTTTCTTTTTCTAATTTATGTAAAAAACTTTCATTCTTTTGATTTGAATTATCACCTGCTGTTTTAGCTTCAATTACTACACTTGCAACTTTTTCTTGTGTTTCATTTGTTAATATTTCAAAAAGAAAATCTGATTTTGTATTTGATTTTGTTCGAGGTTGATTTGTTCATTTAACATTTTCAATAAAATTAAAAGCATCTTGGAATTCTCCGTCAATTCATTTTTCGAAATTCTCACCTAAAACTTTAGAATTACTACTTTTTCCTCTATTCAATCTGTTAATTTCCGCTTTTAATTCTTCAATTTCACTATTAATTTTTTCATATTCTTCGGATTTTTTAAAGTCATCAATTGCTTCGGTTTTTGCATTTTTTATTTTTTCAGATACTAATTCATCATTTCGTTTTAATTTTAGTTCTAATTCATTATTTTTAATTAAAAAATTTGTATTTTCACTTTTTAAATTTTTAAACTCTTGAGATTCTCTAAATTTTTCTACAGCTATTTTTTCTGTATTTATTATTTCTGCTTTAAAGTTAGATGCTTGTGCTATCAGTTTTTTATTTTCTTCATTTAACTTTTTATTTTCTTCATTTAACTTTATAAACTCTTCTGATTCTTTAAATTTTTCAATGGCTGTTTTTTCTGTTTTTATTATTTCTGCTTTATGATTGAATGTTTCTTTTATTAGCCTTTTATTTTCTTCATTTAATTGCTTAAATTCTTCTGATTCTTTAAATTTTGCAATAACTGTTGCTTCATTTTGTGCAAGTTGTGAACTTAACTCTGTAATTTTTATTGACAAATTATGTTTTTCATTTAAAACATTTTTATGTTCATTTTCTTTAAATTTATTAATTGCATTATTTTCAATATCTTTTTTTTGACTTTCAAATTCTTTTTTTTGAATTACTAAATCCTTATTTAATAATTCGGCCTTATTTTTATAGTAATTATTTTCATTAATTATTTTTGTATAAGCGTCAGAATTTTTAAATTCATTTAATCAATCATTTTTAAGTTGTTCAGTAATTATATTTGCGCTTTTATAAATTTGACTTTCACCTAATTCTTTGATTTCAGATAAAATAATATAATCGCCTATTTCCGCTTTTTCTAAAATTTCAAATTCTAAATTTTCTAAATTTTTAATTTTTATTTTAATTTTCTTTGACATTTTTTCCCCTTTATAATATTTTTAACAATAAAAATTATATAGCAAAAAAGATAACATTTTTTTATGTTTTTTTTTATTTTTCAAAATAAAAAAATCTAAATTTTAAATATAATTTTAAAATTTAGATCCCAAATTCTATTTCTAAGTGCAACACATTTAAAATTTTTAAAAAAGTAATAAAATTTTAAATGGGAGGCACTTTTTTTTTATAAAAAAAGCTCCCCCCCATTTAAAAAAAGGAGAACTATGAATAATAATTATACAGGTTATAATTATACTAAAAAATATTATCATTTAGATAAAA
>NZ_JNJY01000015.1 GCF_000701825.1 Mycoplasma collis ATCC 35278 | reverse complement strand
TGTTTCTCATTTTGTTAAAAAAAATACAAGAAAAAAATTCACTTGTTTTAGTAAAATAGCATTTCAAAATTTAATTTTTTTAAATCAAAAAAATGATAAAATGATTGATTTTTTTTAACAAAAATAATTGCATAATCAAAATCAGCATTTTTGAGAAATAAAATAAGTTATTAAAAAATTAATAATTGATAGTTTAAATCTATAATACTATGTATTATAAAGCATAAAAAATAATGTAATTATTAACAAAATGCCTAATAAAGCCACTTTGTTAATAATTGTTAATAATGATTTTTTGATAAATTTATATTACTTTGTAATATAAGTTGTTTTTTTTGCATCTCTGTTTAAGAGAATTATGCTCCTCTGCTCCGGCCTTTAAAGGTGCGCGCGCACGCGCAAGACTTTGACCACAATCATTAACAAAAACACACTACTTTATTTTTTTTATGTTATAATATCTTCAACGAGGTTAAAAAATATTTTTATTATTTTAAACTTCCCCACAAAATTTATTCACTATTTAATTTTTAAATAAAAAATATAACATTAAGAATCGAATTAAAAATATATTATTGTAAATAAAAAATATTCTTATTTTTTTAATGTAATTTTACAGTGGAATAAAAATGATTAATGTTGCAAAGAAAAAAAAGAAAAATAACAATAATAGTAAAAAAAATAAAACATAAAAAAATATAAAAAAAAATGGATTATTTCCACTTTTTATTTTTTAAAACTTAAAATTAAACGATAAGTATTTGGAATTCAATGTACATGTTTACCACTTTCATCTGCTCATTGGAGTGAAATTGTTAATGCAACAGTTTTATTTTGCTCATTAAATTTAATTGAAGAACCTGTTAAATAAAATTTTTCTTTTTTACTTTCGTCAAAATTAACTTTAAATTCTAATTTAGAGTTTTCTTTATTAGCCATTTCATTTAATGTTTGAATAAAATCATTATTTGAATATACTGTTTTTCTATATTCATTAACAAATTGTTGATATGTTAATGAATCATCTTTTAATTCAAATTTAATTTTATTTTTTACATCTTCTGTATCGTTTTTGCTTTTGACATTTGATTTAGGTGCATCAAATCTTAAAATAATTATTTGTTGTTTTAAATTTGTTTTTTCATTTTCATGATGATCGTGCTTATGTTCGTGATCATGGTTATGATCATGATTGTGATCATGGTTATGATCATGGTTGTGGTTGTGGTTATGGTCGTGATCATGGTTATGAACATGATTGTGATCATGATTGTGGTTGTGGTTATGGTCGTGACTATGATCATGATTATCATTACCTTCTATTTGTACATCTCCATGATCATGATTTTTACTTTCATTTTTATCAATAAATTCAGTAGTTATTTTTACAATTAAATTATTATCATCAAATTCGATTTTTCATTTTTCCTCATCAAATTCAACATTAGAGTTTCTACTAATTCTTAATCAAGCATTTTTAGCGTCTAAATCAAGATTAGTTCCTAAAAAATTTAATATTTTTTCGCTAATTTTTCCTGATGTTGCTGAAACTTTAAGTCAAGTTACAAAATCTAAATATTTATCTTTGCTAGTATTTGTTAATTGAATATCTAAAAGATCGTTATTTGCTTTTTCTTTTGATAAATCTTTTGTTAAAGTTTTTTCTAAATTAGTATTGTTATTTTCTTCAAATTTAATAAATCAGTTAACAATTTCTGGTTCTAAATCTTCAGTGGTCTTATTTTTAAATTCTGCATTTAAAATTACAACTTTTGTTTCATCATTAAAAATAAGTTCGTATTTATCTTTTATTGCTTCGTATTCAAAACCGATTTTTTTATTAAAATAACCATTTGCATTTTCTTTACTTGATAATTTATCAATTGCAGCTCCAACACTACCATATTCAAAAACATTTTTATAAAAATCTAGTTTAAATTTTGAATAACTTTCTTGTTTATTTTCTTTAAATTCTAGTTCCATGAAATTTTTGAATTTTTCATTGTTTATTTTATAAATATCTTTTTTATTTTTTGGTTTTTCAAATTTTAAATGTAATTTTTTATAAACAGTTTTTTCATTTTCTTTTAAAGGTATTTGAAATTCGATAATTCAATTTTCATCATCAAAATTTACTTTTCACATTTTATCTTTTTGAAATAAGTTTTGCATTTTTCAAATATTAATAACAATTCATTCAGTTTGTTGAAAAGCAATTCCATCAATATAATTAGTAAAAATATCTCGTAAAGTAAATCCATTAGCTAAATAATTTTTGATAATAGTTGCAATTTCTAAATATTTATCTTTACCTTCATTTGTTAATTTTAATTCAAATTGATTTTCAATTTTATCATCTTGCACATTTGATAAATTAACAGAATGAATATATTCTTTTGTTGTGTCTTTTGAATTTAAATCATTAGTATTTTGTTGTGTTGAACATGCTACAAAACTAAAACTTGAAATTGGAATGAGTGAACTTAATAATAATTTTGATTTTATTTTTTTTATTTTAAACATTTTTTTACACTTTTCTACAGCATTTTATGCTTTTTTATTTTTATTTATTATACATATAATTTTTTTATTATATATCAAAAATTTTATATTAAAGTAAATTATATAAAAAAAATGTTATATAAAAATTTAAATCAAAAAAAAATAAACTATTTACTAATTTTATTTTGTTTTTTTATTATAATTTAAAAACATGAAAAAAACACAAGATATTATCAACCATTTAAAGAATGCTGGCTTTGTTTTTCAAGGCTCAGAAATTTATGGTGGCCTTGCTAATACATGAGATTATGGACCACTAGGTTCATTACTTTTAAAAAATTTAAAAGATTTATGATGAAAAGAATTTATCACTAAAAATAAAAATATTTACGGAATTGATAGTAAAATTTTGATGAATCCTAATGTTTGAAAAGCATCAGGGCATATTGATAATTTTTCTGATCCATTAATTGAAAATAAAAAAAACAATAAAAGATATAGAGCGGATCACATTATTGAAGAATTATTTAAAGATGTAGATGTATCTAAGATGAATCAATTAGAAATGGAAGATTTTATTAAAAAAAATGTTTCAAGTTATGATGGTGAAGCTACAAATTGAGGTGAAATAAAAAACTTTAATTTAATGTTTGAAACACATCAAGGGGTAATAGAAGAGAAAAAAAGTAAAATTTATTTAAGACCAGAAACCGCTCAAGGGATTTTTATAAATTTTAAAAATGTACAAAGAACAACTAGAGCTAAATTACCATTTGGAATCGGACAAATTGGAAAATCATTTAGAAACGAAGTTACTCCCGGTAATTTTATTTTCAGAACAAGAGAATTTGAGCAAATGGAATTAGAAGTTTTTGATTTTCCTGAAAATTCTTTCAATACTTTTGAATATTATATTAAAAAATCATTTAATTTTTTAGTTTCCTTAGGACTAAAAGAAGAAAATTTAAAAATAAGAAAACATGCTAGCGAAGAACTAGCGCATTATTCCAAAGCGACTAGCGATATTGAATATCATTTTCCTTTTGGTTGGGGTGAAATATTAGGAATTGCTCATCGTGGAGATTTTGACTTAATTTCTCATATGAAACATTCTAATGAATCATTAGAATATTTTGATAGTAATAATAATGAAAAAATTATTCCGCATATTATCGAGCCATCTATGGGTGTTGATAGAATTTTATTCGCTTTAACTGTTGACGCTTATAATGAAGAAATTATCAATGATAATGATAAAAGAATTGTTTTAAAATTGAATAAAAAACTTTCACCATATATTGCATCAGTATTACCACTAGTTAAAAAATTTAGTGATAAAGCAAATGAAATTTTTGAAAGTTTAGTTGAAAAAGGATTTTCAATTGATTATGATGAAACAGGTTCTATAGGTAAACGTTATAGAAGGCAAGATGCTATTGGAACTATGTATTGTATTACTATAGATTATGAAACTTTTAATGATCAAAAAGTTACTATTAGAAATCGTGATACAATGAATCAAGAAAGAGTTGCTATTTCTGAAATTGAAAAATATTTATTACAATAAATATTTAAATATAAATTATAAAAATATTTAGGAAATTTTGAATGTCACAAAATATTATTAAAATTATCAATAATAATCTTGAAATCGCTTCTGTAATTTCATCATTTATTGCCATTCAAAAAAAAGGCAATAATTATATTGCTCTTTGTCCATTTCATGGAGATAGTAATCCATCTTTAATTATTTCTAACCAAAAAAGAATTTTTAAATGTTTTAGTTGTAATGTTGCAGGAGGAATAATTGATTTTGTAATGAAATTTAATAAAATCAATTATTTTAACGCACTTAAATTAATTAATGAAAAATTTTCACTTAATTTAGAGCTAAAAAATGAAAATTATACTAATAATGTTGCAATCGAATATAACGAATTAGAAAAAAATTTAATAAATGCAAATTCCATAAGTTCAGTAATTTTTAAGCTAAATTTACAAAATGAATTAACTACCAATACTAAATTAAAACTGTTTTTTCATAAAAGAAAATTGACTCAAGAAATAATTCAACAATTTGATATTGGTTTTAGTGATGATGATAGTTTAAGATTTAAAGATTTTTTAATAAATAAAAAAAAAATAGCAAAAGATGTTTTAATTAACGCATCACTTTTAACTGAAAATGAAAATTTATTTTTCGCCAATAGAGTAATTTTTCCAATTAAAAATGAATTTAATCACATTGTAGGTTTTTCTGGAAGAATAATTGATAAT
Organism: Mycoplasma collis ATCC 35278; assembly: GCF_000701825.1. GTDB lineage: Bacteria > Bacillota_I > Bacilli_A > Mycoplasmatales > Metamycoplasmataceae > Mesomycoplasma_A > Mesomycoplasma_A collis. Next base: position 19,325 of record NZ_JNJY01000015.1, on the reverse strand, counting down.
AATGATAATGTTGCTAAATATTTAAACAGTTCACAAAATAGTTTATTTTCTAAATCGAAAATTTTATTTAATTTTTATCAAGCTAATAATTATATTAATGATAAAAAAGAAATAATTATTTGCGAAGGATTTATGGATGTTATTGCTTTATATAAAATTAATATTAAAAATGTTGTAGCATTAATGGGAACAGCTTTAACTAATGAACACATAAGATTATTAAAAGATAAAAAGATTATACTTTGACTTGATGGAGATAGAGCTGGTAAATCTGCTACTAAAAAATCTATTTTAACTTTATTAAAAAATAAAATAAGTGTTGAAATTATTAATAATAAAACAAATTTAGATCCTGATGAAATTTTGAATTTAAATGGCGAAAATGAACTAAAGAAAATATTAGAAATGAAAATTAGCCCATTTGAATTTTTATATAATGATTTAACAAAGTTTCTCGAACCGAAAAATTTTTCTTCTGTAAATAATTTTGTAAAAGAATTTTCAGAATATTTAATTTTTGCATCTGAACAAGAAAAGGCATTTTTTATAGCTAAAAGCACAAATGAATTTGAAATACCTGAAAATTTTTTTAATTTAGATATAAAAAACAAATTAATTAATGAACAATTTAAAAATCACGAACTAAGTACAAAAAAGTTACAAAAAATTAAGTTTACTTCATATTTTAATGAAACTATTTGTTCAATTTTGTTAGTTAAAGAGATTGAACAAATTTATATTAAAGAAAAAGATGAAGTTTATTTTTTTAATAATGAAAAAAAAATTTTAAATCAACTTTTACAAATCCCAAATCTAAACGAAAGAATTTCAATGCTGAAAAAAAATTCATTTTTTACAGATAATTATGCTAAAACAGTGAAAGATTGAAAGAGCATAAAAAAAAGAAACAATAATTTTTATAAAATAATTTTAAATCAAAAAGCTATTAAACAAATAGCTGAGCTTGAAAAATGAAAAAAAATTAGCGATGATATTGATGAACATAGAAAAATTGATAAACAAATCAATTCAATTTATTTTAATTTGATGAAAATTACAAAAAAAAATTAAAAAACTAAATTTTTAGTATAAAATATAAAATTTATAATTTTATTTTTTTTATATTTTTTTGTTAAAAGGAGTGTATTTATGTTAAATAATAAAAATAATAGAAAATATTTTAACTTTATTGAGTTATTAAAAACAAAAATTTCAGTAAAAAAGCAAAATTTTTCTAAAAAATATGTTTATAACTTATTACAAAAAGAAAAAATAATCTTCAATACTAAAGAAATCGAAAAACTATTTTTATTAATTCATGAACACAATTTAATGACAAAAAAACAATTTGATGCATCATTTATTATTGAACAAAAAGATGCTGATATTTTATTAGAAAAAAAATCAAAAAAAACACCAAAAAAAGCAGAAAATAAAAACAAAAAAACATTAGAAAATAAATATATCAACATTATTAATTCATTAAAAAATAAAATTTCAACAAGAAAAAGATTTTTCAATCAAAAAGATGTTTTTAAACTTTTAGAAAAAGAAAAAATGATTTTAAATGAAAAAGAAGTTAGCGAACTATTCACACTTGTCTTTAAAGAAAATCTCATTTTAGAAAAAGAGTTAAAATTTTTAGAAATAAACAAAAGTAAAACTAAAAATCAAAAATTATCATCAAATAAAAACAAAATGAAAGATGATAAAAATCTAAAAAAATCATCAAATATCGATAAAAAATACGCTACAATAATTAAATTTTTAAAAAATAAAATTAAAGGTAAAAAAACTTCTTTAAACCAAGAAGAAATTTTTAAAATTTTAAATTCAAAAAATATCACTGTTGATGATGAAGAATCAGATGAATTTTTTTCAATTTTACTAAAAGAAAAAATTATTAAATCAGAAGTTGATGAAGGTGATTTAAACGAAGTTAGTGAAATGGATTTACTAAAAGAAGTCAATATGATAAAAAAAACTTCTAATAAAACAAAAAAAACTGATTTAGATAATGAATTTGATGATGAATTTGATTTAAAAGAATACGATATTGATGATAATTTTGATCTTGAATTTGACGGTGATATGTTAGATGAAAACACTTTACATCTTAATGATAATCATTATAGAAATAAACTAACTGAAACTGATGATATTATTAAATGATACATGAGATGAATTGGTAAATATGGAAAATTACTAACTCATGAGGAAGAGATTGAAATTGCTAGAAAAATTCATGAATCTTCACCTAGAAATGCAAGAAAAGCTCGACATTTACTTGTAAAAAGAAATTTAAGACTTGTAGTAAATAATGCAAAAAAATATAAAAACAAAGGATTATCTTTTATTGATTTAATTTCAGAAGGTAATGGTGGTATTTTAAAAGCCGTTGATAAGTTTGAGTATGAAAAAGGTTTTAAATTTTCAACTTATGCAACTTGATGAATAAGACAAGCTATTACAAGAGCTGTAGCTGATCAAGCTAGAATTATTAGAGTTCCAGTTCACATGGTTGAAACAATTAATAAATTAACAAAAATTGAAAGAGAATTACAACAAGAATTAGGTTATACACCTTCAGATGAATTACTAGCTGAAAAAATGGGTGATGATTTTACAGCTGCAAAAGTGCAATATATAAGAAAAATCAATATCGATCCTATATCACTTGATAAATCTATTGGTAAAGAAGATGATTCATATTTTTCTGATTTTATAAAAGATGAAAATGTTATTTCCCCAGTGGATTATGCTGCTAAAGAACAATTATCTAATTGAATTAAAACAATGCTTAATTCAAATTTAACTTATGCAGAAAAAGATATAATAATGAAAAGATATGGAATTGGCGAAGATGAAAATGGTAATAAATATAGAGTTCATTCGTTAGATGAATTAGCATCTGAAAGACAGGTTACCAAAGAAAGAATTAGGCAAATTGAATCTAAAATTCTTAAAAAATTAAAACATTCCCAAGGTAAAAATAAATTGAAAGATTATGTAAAAAATGATTAAATCATTTGAATTAGTTGATTTTTTAGAAGAACAATTTCCTTATTCTTCATTACTAGAATGAGATAATGCTGGCTATTCACATATTGGGAAAGAAGATATTAAAAAAATTTTAATTTCTTTAGATTTAACATCTAGTATTTTAGACTATGCAATCAAAAATGAATTTGATTTTATTTTAAATTATCATACATTTTTTTTCGATAAAATTTCCAAAACAAAAACATTTAAAAAATATCCATATAAAAGAAAAATTTTTAATTTAATTAAAAAACATAACATTAATGTTTTTTCAGTTCACACAAATTTTGATCACTTTCCAAATACAAGTGTTAAAGAAATGATTAAAAAATTAAATTATTATGATACTGGTATTCAAGCTATAGATAACTTTAATGCTATTATACATTTAAATAAAGCTAAAAATTTTTTTGAAATTGTAGCTGATTATAAAAATATTTTTGCATTAAAATCGCTTCAAAGCAATTTAATGAAAAATAAAAAAATTAGACACTTTACTATCTTGCCAGGTTCAGCTGGAATGGAAAATATAATAAATGCTATCAAAATAAAAAAAACTGATTTATATATAACATCAGATCTTAAGTGAAGCGAACAAATAACGTTGAATGAAAAAAAAATAAATTTTTTATTAGTCCCACACCTAGTAGAACAATTTATTTTAGAATATTTTAAAAAACAAATTATTCAAAAATTTTTCGACAAAATTGAAGTTGAAATTAAATTTATTGATGAAATAATACATAATGTTTAATTTTTTAATTTTAAAAGAAAGATAAAAAAATTTGATTTTACAATTTATTGTGTATAATATATAGTATTATTAAATAAAAAATAATAAAAAACAATAATAAGAAAGGAATTATAATGATCATTTCTACTAATTTAAATAGAAGAAATTTTGATAAAAAAGATAATATTGGCATGATTTCCAGTATGTTTTTCGTTATAATTCTTAAATAATTGTTAATTTAAATAATAAATATATAAAATAATTTAAAAAAAACTTTATTTAAGAAATAAAGTTTTTTTTTATGAATTTAAAGGAGTGGAATGAAAAAGTTAAAAAAAATAAGTGATTTATCATTAAAATCTAAATTATTATTATCAGTCGGAACGATAAGTGCAGCGGCAGCAATCAGTATTAGTAGTTTAGTTGTATATGCTAATAATTCTGATGAAGTTAATGGAGTGAAATATCCCAATAATGATTTAAGTAATGATTTTTCTTCTATTTTTGATGAAAATAATAATGTTATAGCTGAAGTTTATGTATTAGATCCTTTAAAAAATGAAAAAGTTGCTTTGCTAAATTCTGAAGCAACTGAATTTTGATTTATTAAAGAACCAGAAAAAAAATATAATTTTGATGATTTTTTTAAAAAATATTTTGAAATTTACAATGAAGAATTTATTTTAGAAGTAAAATATGGTTCATTTAGTTTTTTTAACGAATACGTATTAGCGGTAAAGCCTAGTGAATTTATAAAATTTACTAAATGATTTATTGAAAATATTGCTTGAGGACCGGATTTAATTACACTTGATAATTTTTCATTAGTAAAAGGAGTTAAATTAGAAGGGAATAATGTTACTCTAGGTTCACATACAACATTAAAAAAAGAACAAAGTAAAATTGAATTTTATCCTGATGCTTTTTTTGGTTCATTACCAATTTATAGTAATTTAAGTGGACCAAATAATTCAAATGAAAGATTATCATCTAAATTATTTGAAGAAAGTGAAAGTAAAGAAACTATTGATAACTTTTTGAAAACAATATCAATAAGTTCTGCTATAGCTAATTCATCAAATTTTAATAATTCTTATTTAGGTATTTACATTCCAAAAAAATTAGTAAATAAAAAACTTTATGTTGTTAAAAATACCGAAAATAATGAAAGTTTAATTTTAGATTTTGAAAAAAAACCTACATTACAAGAATTTAATCAATATATTAAAAAACATAATTTAAATTTAAATAATTTTAATTTTAATAATATAAAAAAATACGAAATATCTAAATCATCAGCTTTAAAAAATACTGGAAGCGCTCCAAGCATTTTTCTACGTCTTGATTTAAACGAATTGGACGAAATAAAAAATGATAAAAAAATAGAAAAAAATTCATCATCTATATTGCTAGATGAAAAAATTTTCACTTCAGAATCTTTAATTAATTATGAAATATTAAAAAAACTTCATGATAAGGAAATTCAAAATTTTTTAGACTTTTATGACGTAAAAGAGCATATTGGTAAAAAAATAACTTATTATTCATCCAATTCTAAAGAATGATTTTATAAAAACAAAATTGAAGCATTAAATTTAAATAAGGAACTTAAAGATTATTCAAAACTCTCAAAAGAAACAAAAGATGCTATTTTAGAATATACAATTAAGGATATTTTTGTTTCAGAAGCTAAATTAACTATTATTCTAGAAGATAAAAATAAAAAAGAAAAAACACTTATTTTTGATGCTAAAAATATGTCTGAAACTGATGAAGATAAATTTGATTCATTTAAAAGTGCAATCGAATATTTGGGAGCACTAAATCCAGTTGCAATTTCATTCGGTCCCGAAGAGAAAAATGCTAAAAATAAATTTGGTGATACACTTAAAGGTTTAGATAGTCGTTCTTATAATGTTTATGTAGAAAAATTTAGTGGTTTAATTGAAAAAGTATCTAAAAAATTCCCGCACATTTTAAGAAAAAAAACTGGGCCACATTTAGTTAAAAAAATAAATGATCTTGGATATTATGAATATGAAATCCAAGAGGGAGAATATAATGGTTTTCAACCTGATGATAGAATTGGTTTAGCTTTAATTTTAGCTACTTATGATGAAAATTTTGACGGATTTTCATTTGATTTTTTAAAATATGTTTCTGCTCATGAATATGGACATCATTTTACATTAGATCAAATTAAAAATTTAAATGAAACACAAAATTCACTAATTGTTGGAGCTATTAGTACTAGAGGTGGTTTATCTGATGATTCATTTTACTCTAAATATGCATTAAAAAATTATCTTGATGCAAGAACTAATTTAGATTTTATTAATGTTAATGCTTTAGGTCAAGAAACAGAAAATAACGCTGGTTCATTTATTAGATTTAAATATTTAAATAAAGATGGTGAATGAGTCACTGAAAAAGTTGAAGATATTTGAGGTTCAGCTAAAAAACCTGCAAAAATCGAAGATATAATAGCTAATAAAAAAAGACGTTTTTTACAAACATTTGATACATTAAAAAAAGCTGCTGAGCTTAGAAAAGTCAAAGTATCTGATTTATTTTTAGCTAATTCATTTGATGAAAATTCAGGGACATTAAATCCAACTATTGGTGGAAAAAATAAAATTATTGAAAAATACACCGATAATAATAAACAGGTTAAAAAAAGATGAGTAGATGTTACTACTAAAAATATTTTAGAAAAACTAACAACAAATTATCTTGATGATAATGGTGAAATAAAAGAACGTAGTTTAATTGATGCAGGCGCTGTTATTTTCACCGATGAAAATAATTATACTTTTGAAATTGTAGAAATTAACGATGAAAATAAAGCTGTTAAAATTAAATTATTTAATCGTGATGGAACTCCAGTTATAAATGTTCCTTTAAATGAAGAATTAAGTGATGAAGAATTAGAATATATTGAAAATGAAACTAATAAATATAAACAAATTTTAAATGAAATAATTGTAAAAACTTGAAGTCACAATGGATGAGATAGTCCATCAACCTTTTTAGGTGGAGAATCTAAATTTAGTATTAGAACTTTAGATCGTTCTAGTTCATATAGAATTTCAAAAGATTATAATAATTCAAACTTTAGTTATGAAATCGTCTCAAGACTTAAAAATAATAATTTAACATATGATGTTAATGTAATTGGAACCAATGGAGGTAGCTTATTCCCAATTGGGAATATAGATCCTTCTTCAGTTAACAATTATTACTATGCGCCATTTAATAAAAATAAAGATACTAATAAAAATGGTTTATTAAAAAATGCAATTTTAATCAATAAAACCGCTACAACTCTTCATAATTCCTATATAAATGGTAATTTTAATTTTAATGAATCTGTAAAAATTTATAGTGATGCTGGAAAAGTTTTTGCCTTTTTAGAAAAAGATAATAGCAATAGCAAATTTGAGATTAAAGAAAAATTTACATTTCCATTTTCTGAAACATCAAAATTTTTAAACGATTTACACACTAAACATGAATTTGAATCTATTATTAGAAATTTAGCAAGAACTTCAGGAGCTGAGCTTGGTTATTTCCAAAATAGTATTATTTATGAAATGAATGAATCTTTTTTGAGTAAAAATGGTATTTTTAAATTTTTAAATAAAGAAAATGAATTATTTAATTATCAAGAATTTGCAAATAAACTATCTACTATTTCTGCAACTGATTTAAATAAAATAACTGAATTAGAAAAAGAATATAATGATAAAATAGCAAAAATTGTTCTTTATAATTACAACAATAATTTTAATAATAAATTTAAGTTTTATGATTCTTTTAAAAAGGGATATAAATTAAAAATAAAAAATGAACAAAATTATTCATTAGTTTTTGAAACTTTAAATGATTTATTAAATTTCGCCTCATTAGATTATTCTAAAGCAAAAGTTGAAAATGTTGAATATACACCAAAAGGCGAAAAATATATAGTAAATTGAGATCTTGACTATGTTAAAACAAAATTTGATTTAGAAGAGTTTAAAAAACAAGTTCTTAATCAAAGTAATGAAAGTGAAAAGATTAAAGAATATGCTAAATCAAATAACGATCAATTAATTGCTAATGAATTGATGTTAAGATTAAGAAATTCAGATCTATTTTTATCAATTAAAGATTTTAACCCTGTTAAAGAATTGGTGAAAAATAAAGCATTTTTTACTCGTGATTACGGAATCCAATTTAAAAACAGCGATTTAGCCTCTAGATTTATTTTTGATGAGAAAAATATTGATAATAATAATTTAAAAAACTTTTGATCAATAGAAAAACTTCAAAAAGCTTTAGAAGAATTTATTAAAAAACAAATTCCTGAACACTTATCTTTTATAAATGGTTTAACCACTTTTGCAGTTGGTAAATCAAAAGAAGAAATCACTGAAATAGTTTTAAGTTTAATGGATACACAAGATTTATATAAATTTTTAGGAAATATTTTAAATTTTGATGATTTAACTGATGACATTTATGTAAGTGAACTTACAACAGGATTACCATCTAAAGACTTTATAACTTATGCTGATACTAGAGTTGAAGATCAAGTAGCTGACAAATTTACTGATTATATTTATAATATAGCAGAAACATTAACCAGAGATTATGTACAAACTACGTATGTAGCAGAAGAAAAAGAATTTTCACACTTATCTACTTTTATTAAAGGTTTAAATGAAGAAGCTACATCCTTAGATTATGTTACTGATGGGACAAAATTAGATAATTTAAATAATAAATTTATAGATTTATTAAGTTATGTTTCTCCAATTAATAATGCTATTAAATCTTTAAAATCAGAAGAATATATTAAAAAAACTTCAGTTCAATTATTAGATAAAAATCACCAATTAAGAAAATTAATTATCATTAAAGATGAGTTAGAGAAAAAAATTAATAATGAAGTAATAGAATTAACTAAAAAAACTGAATTATTAAAAGAAATTGAAAAATTAAATAACGAAATAACTAAATTAAATAATGAAAGTTTTGAAATTTCTCAAAAATTTTTATCTGAAGTATTAGATACTTATAGCAAAAATGATATTTTTAACTTTAATGGATCTGACGCTGAAAACTCTAATGCATATTTTGGAAAGTTTATTTCTAAATCAAATGGTTTTGCTCTTGATAGACATTTAAAACAAGTTATTGATATGCACTTTTATGATGATGATTTAAATGAAATTCATGATGATTCCATCAGAATTCAAGGATTGGAAGATGCAAATGGAAATAGAAAAAAAATTACCTCACGTCCTGAAGCATTTTTTACTTCTCAACTATTAAATTATGGAGCTGGGAGAGGTAGAAATATTTCTGGAATTTTCAGAAGAAAAGAAAAAGATGCATTATCTTTATATGGATTTTTACCATTAGAACAAGCTAATAAAATTAAATATATTAAATTTAGTGATCTAACAGATAAACAAAATGCTCCAACATTTATTAAATTTAATACAAAAAAAACAAATAATCTTTTTTATTTAAAAAGACAAAGTGATCCAAATTCTAAAGTAAGAATAGAGGATTTGGGTTATACATCATGACTTAGTGATTTTGCAATTATGGGTAAATATCGTGATGCTCATTTAAAGCCTAATCATAAATATTTAATTGAATTTGTTGATGAAAATCATAATTTTGTTACAAAGGCAACATTGGGAGAATTAAATTCAGTTACTGAAAATGGTAAATTAACTGAACAAGCACCAATTCAAATTTTTAAAGATGAAACTGAAAATAACGATGTTGTTATTCAAATTAAATTCCAATTTAGAGTAACTAATTAAAAGGAGGGAAATGTTGAAAAAAAAGAAAAAATTAAAAACACTATTAACTTTATTTTCATTAGGTTTAGTTAGTTTATCTTCAATTGTCACTATGGCTTGTTCAAATAAAAAGGACAATGAAAGTAGTTTATATAGTAATGAATATGATTTAGGATTAGTAGCTCCACCTCTTAATAATTTAAATTATATTAAATATAAATCAGTATCTAAAGTATTGCCAACATTAGTAGAAGCATTTACTAAAGAAGGTCCTAGTAGAAATCTTAAAAACATTCTTCCAATTTCTAAATTTATTTTTCATCGGGCACAAACAAATTTATCAGTTGATGAAAATAATAAAAAAAGTTCTGATTTTAATGTTTTCTATTCAAAATCTAAAGAAAATTTATCAAAAAATGACGGTTATGGAGGGGATAGTAATTCATTCTATAATGTAACAGATTTTGGCTTTTTAGGCGGTTTAGGAAGAAGTAGTTCTGGTGATTTTCAAAATTCATCATTATATTTATTTCCAAATCCTAAAAACCCTAATATCTATATGGGATTTACATCCAAGATGAATGAAAAGTTAAACTTTTGATCTAATGGTGAAGTAATAGAAGCAAAAGATCTTAGAGATTATTTAGAATATATTCTAGATAACAATACAGGTTCACAAAAAAAAGATGAAATTCTAAAATTTGGACTTAGAGGTGCAAACGAATTTGTTCAAGCGCAAAATGATTATGTTTCAAAATTTGGTAAATTATATTCTAACCCTTGAGGAAGAAGAAGATATATATTAAATTCATTTAACGAATATATTCAAGATCCAGAAGAGAAAGTATGACAATCTCAAAATAAAGGCGATGAAGAAGATGTTGAAAAAATTAAAAAAGCAGCGTTGAATTTTGGTTTTTATACTGGACAATTATTTTTAGATTATACAAATAAAGAAATTGAAGATAATTTAAAATTCAATGAAAATTTTAATTTAAATAGTAATGAAGCGCAAGAATTTAAATTTTTATTACCTGGTAAAAAAGGAGAGAAAGAAACTGATTTTAAAAAAGTTAAAATTATTAAAAATGTTTTTTTAAATCCTTATCAAGAATTCGAAATCGTTGAAAAAGACGGTAAAAAAATAATTAATGCTAAACAAAAAATATTAGCATATAATGAAAATGATTTTACTGTTATTTATGATGAAAATAATACACAATCATTAGGTTATTTAATAAATCATACATCTCGTTTTTTCCCAGTTAATAGAAAATTTATTGAAACAGTAGTTGGGGGAATTGATAAATTTGGCTCTTCCTACGATAAATTTTTGACAACAGGTGCTTTTAACTTAGATAAAGATATGATTTTAGGGCCTAACGGCTATCTTAAATTAAACAAAAATTCTGATTATTTTGATGAAAAAAACGTTATCCCTAATAAAATTAAAATAACTTTTTCAACCGATCCTAATATTTCTACAATTTTATTTGAAGATAAACACATATCACAATCATATGTTCCAGCATCTAAAATTTTAAAATATTATTCTGATATTGAATATCGTGGTTATTTAAAGAAAAATTCTGGTTATGGAACAATTGCTTTTGCTTTTAATTTAGATGATGAAACAAACAAAAATCCTTATTTAAAAGATAATGATTTAAGAAAAGCTATTCAATTATTTTTAAAAAGAACTGATGCAATTAAATTCGTAGGTTGAGATTTTTCACTTCCAACTTCAATGTGAACTGCTTATGGTCAAAGTAAAGCCGACGATGGTAAAAATATTGAAACATTTTTTGAAGGATTGGATTATAAAGAAAAAAATGATAAAGTTAAATCAGTTTTAGATTTTGATTTTCTAAAACATTCAGGGAAAAATTTCAATTTAGAAAATATTATTTTATCCGATCATATGTACGATCCTAAAACAGCTTTATTTTATTTAAAAAGATTTAAAAACAAATATCCTGATTTAAAAAAATTAACTATAAATTATATTGAAAATTCAACCGATGAACAAAAAAAAGCGGGTATCTTTTTAAAAGAATCAATAAGAATAGGACTTAAAGATACTGAATTTGAAAACTTTATCGAAATTGATACTAAAGCTTTACCTGAAAATACATATGCCTCATATGTAGAAGAAGGAAAATTTGATATTATTTACGGAAACTATGATTACATAGGAGGAAGTAGTCCACAAGATTATATTGCTGCTTTTTTCAAAAGTGATGAAATTAATACGTTAAATCAAAAGAATATAGGTTTTAGATTAAATCCTGTTGGTAGTTTTACTTATGAAACTTATTTAAGTGAATTATTTTTAGAAGAATTGCAAAAAGAAAATAATCAATTAACTCGTGAAAGTGTTTTAAATGAAATTTTAACCAACTTAAAAAATTCATTTTTTAGTAGTTTTAATTCAAAAATTAAAGAAACTCAAAAAGAAAATTCTAATAATAAATATGGAATTTTAACTAAAGAGATATTGAATTTTTTAAATAAAAATAAAGATTTATATTTAAAAAATATACCTAATTTATCAAAAGAAGAATTAGAAAAAATTTATTCACCTGAATTTTTATTAAAAGCAGTGGAATACTTAATTTTAAGTGATGAAAATTCTAATAAAAAACAAGCAAGAATTAAAAGATTATTTTCTATTTACATCTTAGAAAAATATGGAACAAAAGAAATAGCTAACAAAACAAGAAATACAGCTGAACGTTTAAATTTTGAACAATTAGTTAATAATTCTGAAACAAAAATCAATAGTTTAAATTTATGAAATAAATTTGTTGAATTATCATTTCAAAAAAATAATGAAGATGGAATATCTTATTCATCAAGAATAAATTCGTTTTTTACTTCTAACTTTACTGATGAAGAAGTTTCCGAAGAATTATGAGAAACTGACTGATTATATCCATTTATTGGAAGTTTTGAAAAGATTATTAAAGATAGCGCAATTGTGATCCCTTTAATGGAAGTTGATACTAACTGAGAAATTTCAAGAGTAGCTGGTGTAAGTTCGCTTTATACCTTTTCATTACAATATGCTTATGATTATACAAAACCACCTAGACCTGGATTGCCAAAAACTAAAGGAGATCAATAATGAAATTAAAGAAAAAATTCAAAGATCCTCATAGTAATAAAATTTATTACTATGATGATAATAAAGTTTATTTTTCAGTAAAAAGAGTAGAAGATAAAACATTTTTTGAAAAACTATTTTCTATTAATTCTCCTTTATTAAGTTTTTCATGAAAAATTTTCAAAATAATTTTAGAATTTTTTATCATAGCTTGAATTGTTATTACAATAACTTTCTTTTTAATTAACATTGTTCCAGGTTCCAACGCAATAACTTCAGGACTTGATGAAAGTCAAAGAATAGCAGTAGAAACTAAATATGGCCTTAATCTTCCATTATTTCAAAGATATTTAAATTATTTATCTGGAGTTTTTAGAGGGCAATTTGGAATTTCGCTTTCTTTATTTCCTGGACAAGAAATTAATGATTTTATTTGAGTTAGATTTTATAAATCATTTTTAATTGGAATTTTCTCTGTTCTAATTACTGTTAGTGTGGGAATTAGCATTGGAGTTTGAGTTGGAAAAAATCCTGGTGGTATTCTAGATAATGTCTCAACATTTTTAGTAAGTATTTTTTCATCAATTCCTTCAATTATTTTTGCATTAGTTTTAGTATTTTTAGGTAGACTTGTAAAACTTCCTTATATTTTTGAAGAAAAAAATCTTTTAACTTATATCTTACCCGGATTAGCTTTATCACTTGGAAGTATTATTGTTTATATCAAATATATAAGAACAGAACTTAATCGTGAGATTAATTCAGTTCATGCAAAATTTGCTTATTTAAAAGGTGTATCAAGAAGTAAATTTGTTTGAAAACACGCTCTTAAACCTTCTTTATTTCCAATTGCTACTTTTTTTCCTGCTGTTATATTCGGTTCATTTATAGGAAGTATTTTTATTGAACAAATTTTTCTCATCAGTGGATCAGGTGCAACATTTTTACAAGCAATTCAAACCAAAGATTATAATGTTATTTTATTTTTAATTATAATTTTTTCAATGTTGACAGTTTTATCATATGCAACTAGAGATATTCTTTATGAGTTAATCGATCCAAGAATTAGGAGAAAATCAAAATAATGAAATTATTTAAAAAAAATAAAAATAAACTTGAAACAAAAGAAGCAAAAGAATTAGCTCAAGCTCCTAATTCATTATTACAACCATTTCAATATCAAGCTTGAAAAATTGTTGGACAAATTTTCGATTCTAATTTAACTCATCATTTAAAACCTCAAATTAAACCATATAAAGAATTTATTAATCGTTATTCTAGAAGTTTTTTCGGTGTTTTTGGTCTTACACTTTTATTGATCATTATTTTACTAGGGATAATTATTCCTTTTTTTACTAAAGATCCTTTAACTACAGATCCTAATAATAGTTTATTAATTTTTAATCAATATTCTACAACGGGAAAATATCACTTTTTTGGAACTGATGCATTAGGAAGAGATTTTTGAGCTCGTTTATGACATGGGCTACGTTATTCTTTATCATTAGCATTTGTTGTAACTTTTATTGAAGTTATAATCGGTTTAACTATCGGAATATTAATGGGTCAATTTAATGTTTTTGATAAAATAATGACTTTTATTATTAAAATTATTTCTCTTGTTCCTACAATTTTAATTTTAATATTAGTTACAATCATTTTTAAACCGACATTTTGAGTTATAGCCCTTTCATTATCGATAACGTCATGAACGGGAATGGCCAACCAATTAAGAGCGCAAGTAAAAAGAGCTAAAAATTTTGAATGAGTTGCAGCTTCTAAAGTTTTAGGAACTTCATCTGCTAAAATTTTAGTTAATTACATCCCTGTAATCATTCCTATTTTGATTACTCAATTAATCTTTACAATACCAGGAGTTATTCTTTCTGAAACATCACTTTCATTTATTGGTTTAGCAATTGAAGATGTTCCAACATTAGGAAACTTAATTTCAGATGGTCAGAAAAATTTCCCTAATTATTTAAGATATGTTTTTGTTCCATCAACATTTTTAATTTTAATTACAACTTCTGTTCAACTAATAGGTGCTAGTGTTCAAGATACACTAAGAAGACAAAGGTAAAATATGCAATATTCAAAAACAAAGCAATTTTTTAAAATTACTAGAAGTAAATTAAAAAGAAAATTTAGTAAAAAAAGTAATAATTGTAATTATAATAATTATTCTTTTAATCATAAAAATTCTAATAATAAAAAAGGTTTTAATTGAGCTAAATTTGAATCTAATGTTTTATATAAACAATTTAGCGATGGAACCAAATTGAAAATAACAGCTCAAATTAATAATGTATTTTTATCTTTTAAAAATCCTGCTGTTTATAACGAAAAAAACAAAGTTTTAAGAGGAGCTTCGCTTGAAATTTATGAAGGTAAAGTTCATGCAATCATAGGTGAATCTGGATCAGGTAAATCAGTTATAACTTCGCTTTTATATGGGCTTACAGGTGATAATGCAATTATTGACTCTGGAGAAATAAAATTATTTAACAATAATGTTGAAAAATTTAGCCAAAAAGATTGAGAAAAATCAAAATATAGAGGAAAAGTAGTTTCTGCTGTTTTCCAAAATCCAATGTCAACATTAAATCCAACAATGAAAATTGGTAAACAAATCATTGAAGGGATGCTTCTTAATAAAGTTGTAACAAATCGTCGTGCAGCTTATCAAAGAGCGATTGAATTTTTAAAATTAACTAAAATTAACGATCCAGAAGCAATTATGAAACTTTATCCTCACGAATTATCAGGAGGAATGATTCAAAGGGTTGTAATAGCAGCGATAGTTGCGCTTGAGCCTAAAATTTTAGTTATGGACGAGCCTACTACCGCTCTTGATCCTACTGTTCAAGCTTTAGTTTTAGATGTAATTAAAAATTTACAAGAAAAATTAAAATTATCAATTGTATTTATTACTCACGATCTTGGTGTTGTTGCTTCAATTAGTGATTATATTTCGATAATGTATGCAGGACAAGTAATTGAACAAGGGAAAAGAGAAGAGATTTTATTTAATCCACAACATCCTTATACTTGAGGTTTGATTTTATCAATGCCTGATTTAAATATTGGTGAAAAATTAAGTGCAATAAGAGGTAATGTTCCTTCGAGTTTAAATAACATCAAAGGTGATGCTTTTGCTGTTAGAAATGATTATGCCTTAGGAAGAGATTTTGAAATTGAACCAGATTTTTATAATGTTTCTGAAACTCACATTGTAAAATCGGCATTATTAGATAAAAATGCACCAAAATATGAACCGCCAAAAATTATTAAAAAATTATGAAAGGAATATAGAGCTAAAAATGTCTAAACTTGAAAAAAATAAAAATGATATTGACTTTCAAAATAATGAAATTTCTAAAGTTTATAAAATAAAAAGTTCTTTATTCTTTTCAAAAAATGTTGTTAGAAAGCAAACTAAAAATGTAGATGAAATGCTAAATGCTTGATCTGACAAAGAAATTTTAGCTTCATTACGTAATGTTGATATCACTTATGGTCAAGGATTTAAATCTTTTAGAGCTGTTAGTGATATAAATTTAAATATTTACAAAGGTGAAGTTTTAGGACTTGTTGGTGAATCAGGTTCAGGTAAATCAACAATTGGTAAAGCACTTGTTGGTCTTGTTCCTTATAGTTTTGGTGAAATTCATTTAGCAAATAAATTATTACCCAAAAAAATTAATCGTGGCTTTAAATTTGGTAAAGCACTAAAAGAATATAAAGAGATAAATAATTTTTTAACTAACAAAGTGCAAATGATTTTTCAAGATCCGGCTAATTCACTTAATCCTCATGCTAATATTGAAAAAATTGTTTCAGAAGGTTTGATTAACACTGGTAATTCAAAAGAAATTTATCTTTATAATTTATGCCAAGAATTTAAAAATGAAGTTTATAAATTAATAGCAAAAAACAACGATAATTATGTTGAGTTTAAAAATCTTTATGATAAAGATTTAAATGAAAAATTAAAAAATAATGATTTAAACATCGTTAGCGACATTTTATTTAGTAAATTTAAAAATAAATTAGAAAATCATAATTTATTAAATTCAGAAATTGAACAATTTTTTATTGATGAAAAAGAAAAATTTTTAGAGCAAACTAAAATTTCAGAAAAAGATGCAAGAAAAAAATTAATAATTGATATTTTAAAACAAACAGGATTAGACGAGAGTATTTTAAGACGTTATCCTCTTGAATTTTCAGGGGGACAACAACAAAGAATTGGAATTTCTCGTTCTGTAGTTTTAAGACCTAGCTTATTAGTAGCTGACGAGCCAATTTCAGCTCTTGATGTTTCCATTCAAGCTCAAGTAGTTAATTTATTTAATGAATTAAAAGAAAAATATGATCTAACTATTTTATTTATCGCTCATGATTTAAGAATGGTCGAATATATTTCAAATAGAATTGCAGTTATGAATAAAGGGAGAATTTTAGAAATAGGAACTACAAAAGAAATAATGAAAAATTCACTTCATCCTTATACTAAAAGCTTATTAGATGCTGTTCCTTCTATTCATGGTAAAAAAGGTTCATTAGTAGGTTATGTTTATAATTCTAAAATTCACAAATATACAAAAGACAATCAACCAGAGTGAATAAAAATTAATGATGATCACTATATATTTGCAACTCATGAAGAGGTAGAAGAATGAAAAAATTGAAAAAAAATATAAAAAATAGAAAACATTTTATTTTATTTTCAACATTATTAATTGCAAGTGTTCCTTTTGTTTTTGTCGCTTGCGCAAATAAAGAGACTAAAGATTTAAAAAAGATCGATTCACTAGCACTTTCAGATTTAAATGAAAAAAAATCACAAGTACTTAAAAATAATGAAGATTTTCTAAAATCCAATAAAAATTTTATAGAAAAAATAAATGAAAGCTCTTCATTATCTAATTTTTCAGAGCTTCAAACAAACATTGAATTTTTAAATAAAAATCAAAACTTTATTAATAAAAAAGATTTTTTCAACAAAAATTTAGCTTTAGTTAAATTTTTTGCCCAAGATATAAGCGAAGAAATAAAAGCTTATAATGAACTTTTTCAAGCATATCAAGAAAATAATAATGATAAACAAAATGAAATTGTTACAAAATTAAAAAATAAATTTTATAAAGAAAATTTATTTTTTAAAAATCCTGAATTTTTAAAATCAGTTTCAAAATCAGAAATAGAAAATAAGATTATTTCATTTTTAAATTTTGAACAAATAGATAATTATTTTAATTCAATATATCAAAAATTTTTAACTACTAAATATAATTCTAATATTGAAGAATATAAAAATAAATTAAAAATATTAGCTAATAAAGATGAATTAAACAAAGATGAATTTCATAAAATCATTTCTAATTCTCAAAATTTTGTTAAATTATATGAAATTGAAAATTTAATTAATTCTCTTTCTGAACAAAGTAAAAAAGATTTAGAAACAATTAATCAAAATATTTCAAGTTTTAACGAAAATCAAAGAAAAGCTTATGATAGCATAGTTAATGCAATTAAAATTTATATGAAAACAATTAATTACTATGAAAAAGAAAAGTTTTTTGATTTTGTAAAACAAGCTAAATTAACATTTACTGATGAAGAGAGAAAACAATTATTTGATCATGTTACAAATTTTCAGCATAATTACAAATTACCATTAGAAATATTAAAAGAAGGTGTAAATTCTAGTGATTTTTATAAACAAAAAATTTACAAAAAAACGCCACATTTTATTGCTAAAGATCAAATAAAAAAAGACAATAATTTTTCTAATACTATTTTAATAGTTGATTTTGATGATAGAATTAATCCAAATACTAATAACTCTTCTTTAGCCCCTGTTATAAAATTTTATAATTTACTCCCTCCTAATTTAATTAGAAAATTTGAATTATCATCTGAAGATTTAATTATTCAAAAAAAAATCTTAAATTTAAGAGAAGATTTTATTGCTAAATCTTGAGATCTAATCACAGCCCCAAATGGAATAAAATTTAATGCAAAATCACAATTTATTTATCAAAATCTCCAAAGAAGAACATTAAATTTATCAGATTCAATTACTAGAGCTATTTTAGCACACCAAATCTTTTATACTAGATTTCTTTATACAATTGATTATGTATTAGCAAATGGTTTATTTTATGAAGAGATTTATAATTTATTATTTGGTTATAATTCTGATGGTAGTGAAAATGGAGTTACTGAAAAGAATAATTATAGAGAACTAACAAAATCGTTTGAAAATCCTTTAAAACCAGAAAAAAAATAAAGTTATTGCCAATAACTTTATTTTTCCCAAATTCTATTTCTAAGTGCAACACATTTAAAATTTTTAAAAAAGTAATAAAATTTTAAATGGGGGGGCACTTTTTTTATATAAAAAAAGCTCCCCCCCATTTAAAAAAAGGAGAACTATGAATAATAATTATACAGGTTATAATTATACTAAAAAATATTATCATTTAGATAAAAATAAAAGATTAATAATTGAACAGATGTTTCAAAAAAATAAATCATTAAGACAAATTGCAAAAATTTTAGGTGTTAATGTTTCAACAGTTAGTAGAGAAGTTAAAAGAAATTCGCATCATGAATATGGTTATTTAGCAAATTA
>NZ_JNJY01000014.1 GCF_000701825.1 Mycoplasma collis ATCC 35278 | reverse complement strand
GTAATTTGCTAAATAACCATATTCATGATGCGAATTTCTTTTAACTTCTCTACTAACTGTTGAAACATTAACACCTAAAATTTTTGCAATATGTCTTAATGATTTATTTTTTTGAAGCATCTGTTCAATTATTAATCTTTTATTTTTATCTAAATGATAATATTTTTTAGTATAATTATAAACTGTATAATTATTATTCATAGTTCTCCTTTTTTTAAATGGGGGGGGAGCTTTTTTTATATAAAAAAAGTGCCCCCCCATTTAAAATTTTATTACTTTTTTAAAAATTTTAAATGTGTTGCACTTAGAAATAGAATTTGGGAACCTATAACAAATTTAAAAATAGATAATTTGTTATAGGTTTTTTTGTTGTTATTTTTTTATATATTTACTTTTAAAATTATTTTAATTAATTCTTCTTTTGTTAAAGTTTCATAACCAGAAATTTCTAATTGTGCAGCTATTTTCCTTAATTGTTCAATAGGTAATTTATTTAGTTTTTCAAATTCTTTATTTTCTACATCTTTTTCTTTATTTTTTTCATCATCTTCATTAATATTTTGTTTACTTTGAGGATTGTTTTGTTTATTCATATTGAATAAATCATTTTGCATTTTTTCAATATCAAAATTTTGAGATTTTAATAATTCATTAAATTGGTTCATTCTTTCTTGATTGAAGGCAATAATAAATTCTTTTTTAATATTTTTTACCCCAATATGGATAAATAAAGTTATCCCACCAAAAATAGTTAAAATTAAATTTAAAATGCTGTAAGTACTTAAATAAATATTTTTAAAACTAAAAATTTCTTTTAAAACGTCGAAATGTGTACCGATTATTATTATATAAACAAAAACAAATGCTACAGATAAAAAAGAAAATAACGAAATAGAAGAGGAACTTAAATAAATAAAATTTTTATTTTTGTATGATAATTTTAAACCTTTAAAATAAAAGTAAACCGAAATAATAATTAGTGGTATTATGAAAAATATTCAAGTTGAAAATTTAGAGTAAAAATTTAAATTATCATTAGTTTTTAAGTTTTCTGAACCTGTTGATTGCGCAATATAAATTAATAAAAAAGATGCTGCTATTGTATAAATTAAAAAATATAAAATAATTGTTATAGATTGACCAATTATTCAATAACGGTATTTTTTAGGTTCATTTTGTCATAATTCTAAAACAGTTTTAAACTTATTTTTATCCTGAAAATTAGTATTAAAGAACATATTCCTCCTTACATATAATTTATAAATTATAACACTTTATTAATAATAATAACTATTAATTACTAATTTCAAATTCTTTTGGTAAATCTATTTTAAAATTCATTATTTTACCATCAGGATGCTGAAATTCAATTTCATATGCATGTAATCTTTGATTAAAATCATCTACTTTTTTCCCATATAAAGGATCTCCATAAACTGGATGTTTAATATATGAAAGATGCACTCTAATTTGATGTGTTCTTCCTGTTTCTAGCTCACATCTTATCAATGATAAAGGTTTATTATTGTAATAAAAATTTTTAATTAAATAAACATGAGTTATTGAATTTTTAGAATTTTGTTTAGCTATAGTCATTTTTTGGCGATTTATAGGATCTCTTGCAATTGGCAAATCAATATGCATAAGTTCATGATTTATAAAATTTTCAACAATTGCCATATATTTTCTTTTAATTTTATGTTCTTTTAATTCATTAGCTAAAAATTGATGAGCTTCATTTGTTTTAGCTACTAAAAGTAAACCAGAAGTATCTTTATCAATTCGATGTAAAATTCCAGGACGCATTAGACCATTTATATTTGATAAATTATTTTTAAAATAATATAAAAGACCATTTACCAATGTGTTAGATAAATTACCTGGAGCTGGATGAACTACCATATTTGTTGGTTTATTAATAACTATAATTTTATCATCTTCATATACAATGTTTAAATCCATTTTTTCTGGTTTTATATTGGTGATTTTATCAAGCAATTTTTCAACAATAATAACTTGAGGTGGACTAACAATAAAATCAGCTTTTCTAACAATAATTGAATCATCAATTTTAACTAATGATGATTCAATTAATTTTTTAGCATCTGTACGTGATATTTTACTATTATCACTAATGTATTTATCAATTCTTTCTTTATATTCAACATTTAATTTTAAAAATTCCATTTTTATTTTTGTAAAATTCAAAAAATAGTGTTATCACTAAATTGTTTTACTTTTTCACTTTCTTTAAAATTTTTATCACGATTGATAATTTCTAAAACTTTAAATTTAGTTTTTTTAACTATCAAATTAAATAGTTCATTAATTGTGTATAAATGAATAAAATCACAAATATTTTCTTGATTTTTATAAATTAAATCACCATATTTTCGCATTTTTAATTCAGGACAATTTTTTAAATTGAGATTTCTAAATTTATTATATTTTAACTCATCACGATCATGGGCACTTAAAATAAAAATCCCATCTTTTTTTAATACTCTATAAACTTCTTTTAAAACTTTAATTCTATTTTTTTCTTCTACTATTCCTGGTCAACCATTAAAGGCAAAAATAGCATTATCAAAGCTTTCATTATCAAATTTTAAATTACAAGCATCTTGCAAAAGAAATTTAAGATTTAAATTTTTATTTTTTACTAGTTTATTTGCTTGTTCAATCATAGCATTAGAATTATCTAATGCTGTAATATTTTTATAATTTAATTCATTTAAACCAAAAGCAACTTGTCCTGTTCCTGTACCTAATTCTAATATTTTAGATTTTTTTTTAAAATATTTTTTTATGATTATTTGTTCTGATTTTCAAAGTTTAATTTCTTGTGTAGCTTTTAAATATCTTGCTACTGTTTTAGGATTTTCAAAAGATTTTTTAATATTTTTTATCATAATATATTTAATAAAAACCCACTAAGTGGATTTAAATAATTATCTTAGTGATTTATCATAAGGAATACCAAGAGCCGCGGGCATTTGAATTTTTTTAGATGTCGCAAATAAAATAATTAAGGTAATAAAGAATGGCAATGCGTTAAAGAATTTTCCATAATCTTTAAGAGCAACAAAAGCACCTTGACCTGTAGATAGTGATAATCCTGTTGAGTAAATTAGTGAAAATAGAATTGAAACAACTAAAATAATTGAAGGTTTTCATTGTGACATAATTAATACAGTTAGAGCTAAAAACCCTAGTCCTTCAGCATTAGCACTAAAAGCAATTCCTCTTAATTGTCCAAAAATACTTCCAGCTATTCCTGCTAATAATCCTGAAATGAAAACACCTTGTCATTTAAAACTATTAACATTAATTCCAGCAACATCAGCTGCTTGTGGATTTTCTCCAATTGATTTTAATCTTAGCCCTCATTTAGTTTTATTCAACAATACAATTGCTATTATAAAAATAAATATAACTAAAAATAATTTAAATGAAATAATGTTTTTTCAATCGTTAATTACATTTGAAGATAAAGCTAATTCATTCAAGTTACTTTCAAAACGGTTTGATACCCCTACTAATTTAAGCAAAATAAGGGCAATTGCTGGTGCAAGTAAATTTAGAGCAACACCGGAGATGATATGATCTCCTTTTAATCTTATTGTAATAATTCCGTGCAATAAGGCGAAAAGACCTGTCGCTAAACTTGCCGCCATAAATAAAGGAATTTGAAATCATGGATTAGTTGTTTTTAAAAGATGGCTTAACATCAAATAAAAAGTAGCTCCAATTATAATCATTGATTCAATCGCAATATTAACTATCCCTACTTTTTCACTAAATAGACCTGATAATGAAGAAAGTGAAATAATACAAAATAAAGCAATTGCAGGCACTAAAATAAATAGTATAGCATCCATTATTCACCTCCTAAATCAATAAATTTGTTGTTTTTAGCTAATGTTTTGTAAATATCTAATTTTGCATTTAGATAAAGAGTTTTTATTTCGTTTTTATCAACATTATATTTTTCTTTTAAAATTTTTTGATCTTCATATCCTAATTCTAAAAGTTGTTTATTAACATCTTTTCTTTTATCAGAAATTTCTCTAAATAACTCAAGTTTTTGTTCATCATTTAAATTTTTGCTAGCTTTAGCATAAAAATTGTTTTTAAGTTCACTTTTAAGTTTTTTTCATTTAATTTTGTTAGGCTCATTAATTAAATTTAAAATTCTTTTAGAAGTTAGATAATTTTTTCTTAATTTGCAACTTAAAAAGTTTTTTGCCTTAAAAATAGGAACAATTTTTCAACTAATTAGCTTTTTCATAATTTCTATATATCTATAGTAAATTAAATTTTGAGTTTCTAAAAATTTAATATTATTTTTTAAATTTTTATTGATTAATTTATTGATTTTAGAGTAAGAATAAGAAAATGATGTTTCTTTAGAAAGAGTAATTTTTTCTAAATTATAAAATTTTTTATAATTAGCTTGTAATTGACCATAAAATTCATTTTTTACATTTTTATAAATTGATATTTTATTACGATAATTTAAACACTCAATTTCTTTAATAACTTTATTAATTATTTCTCATTCATAAGAATTAATTTTTTTAGTTTTTTGTAAATTTTCTAATTCTAAATATTTAATTTTTAATATTTCATTAGTTAATTTTTTATTATCAACAAAGAAATAATTACTTTTAATTAAATAATAAAGTTTCATTATTTTTTCAATTGGTTTAAATCTCATAAATACAACTGAAATTGCTGCAAAATAAATAATTAATCCTGTAGCAATTTGAACAATCGAAGAATCTAGAACTGGATTAACAAATTGTAATGAAAATGAACCGGTAGTTAAAAATGAGTAAAAAATTGAAGTAAAAATTGAACCAATAGGCGAATTATAAGCTAATAATGATACAGCAATCGCATCAAATCCAATTGTTTCAGGTCCTGTACCTATAATCAAATTAAATTTAGCGAAAATAAATCAGAAAAATCCGGCAATTCCAGCGAAAAGACCAGAAAATCCTAAAGCTAAAATAATTAATAATTTATTATTAGCACCTGAATAACTTGCTGCATCTTTATTTAAACCAATCATTTTGATTTTATAACCAAAAGTTGTCTTTTTAAAAATAAATGTCATTAATAATGCAAATAAAATTGCAACAAATAAAATTAAATAAGCAAAATATTCAGTTCCGAAAAATGATTGACTAAAATTTAATTTTTCAGTTGAAAATATTCCTGTTGAAGTAACTGAGTTAGAAACAAAAGGTAAAGTTGTAAAGTTTAAAACTCCTGAAATAACTCAAAAAACAATTCAGTTAACTAAAATAGTAGAAACAACTTCATTAACATTTAAAAAGGCTTTTAAGAATCCACTTAAAACACCTAATAAAAATGATGAAATAATTCCTAATAAAAATCCTAAAAGAAGTGAATATCATTGAGGATTATTGATTTGATTGAAATAACCAATAATACCTGAACTCATCATTTGCGAAGGAATTCCAATATTAAACATGGCAGCCTTAAAGGCAATTCCAACCCCAATCGAGCTAAAAATAAAAACAGCGATTGTAATAATAAATCTAGCTCTAAATAATTCTATAGATGTTTTATAAATTTCTTTTAATACTGCTAAAGGCGATACATTTAAAAAACTAATAAAAATCAAAGATATTACAATTCCGAATAAAATAGCTCAAAGTGAATTATATGTTTTTCTTCTTGAAGATATTTTTTCCTCATTAAAGAAAAATATATTAAATTTATTTCAAGCTTTAGAAATAAAATTTTTATTCATTTTGAATACCTCCCATTAATAACCCGATTTCGTTTCTTGTAATATTTTGTGCTGGTGTTTTAGGTGAAAGTTTACCTTTATTAATAACCATAATATTATCAGCTAAAGCAAATACTTCATCTAATTCATATGAAATAAGTAAAATAGCTTTTCCTTTGGATTTTTGTTCGAGAATTTTATTATGAATGTTTTGAATTGCTTTAACATCTAAACCTCTAGTAGGTTGAACTATTATAATAAAATCATGTTCAGTTAAAATTTCTCTACCTACAATCAGTTTTTGCTGATTTCCACCAGAAAGTGATCTTGCAATTGCTTTTCCCCCTCTAGCTCCTCTTACATCATAATTTTCTTCAATATTTTTATAAAATGATTCAATATTTTTGTTAGATAAAATTGATTTTTTTTGAATATGAGGATCGTTTAACCTTCTTAAAATTGAATTTTCATTAACTTTAAAGTCTAAAACTAATCCATATTTATGTCTATCACCTGGAATGTAAGAAATTTTTTGATTTTTCTTTTTTTCAACTGAAAAACGCGAAATGTCGATAATTTGTTCATCTTTAGTTAATAAAATTTTACCTTTAGTTGGTTTTAATAATCCAGAAGCTAAAAATTCAATTTCTTCTTGACCATTCCCTTCAATTCCTGCTATAGCTAAAATTTCACCTTTATTAATTGTAAAAGATACATCTTCAACTGATTTATTACCTTTAGCAAAAACATTTTGAAATTCAACGGCCACTTCATTAATAATGTTGTCGTTTTGATTTTTAGGCATTACTATTTTTTCCCCAACCATAGCTCTTGAAAGCTCTGATGTATCAACATTTTCTAAATTATCAAAATGAGCAACAACTTCACCTTTTCTTATAACTGTAGCTTCATCACAAATAGCTTTAATTTCATTTAATTTATGCGAAATAAAAATAATTGTTTTATTATTATCTCTAAAAATTTTCATTGTTTCTAATAAACCTTCAATTTCTTGAGGATTTAAAACGGCTGTTGGCTCATCAAAAATTAAAATATCAGCATCACGATAAAGCATTTTGATAATTTCAACTTTTTGTTGAGTTCCTACAGTGGTATTAGATGTTTTTTGATTTAAATCGAATTTAAGATTATATTTATTTTGAATTAATTCAATTTTTGTTTTTGCTAATTTTAAATCTAAAAAATGATTTTTTTCAAATTCACTTCCTAAAACAATATTTTCAAGGTTAGTATATGATTTAACAAGTTTAAAATGTTGATGAACCATACCAATTCCTAAAGCATTTGCTTGATTAGGATTTTTAACAAAAATATCATGATTATTTACTCTTATTTTTCCTTCAGTTGGATTATAGAGACCAAACAAAATAGACATTAGTGTACTTTTTCCGGCGCCATTTTCACCTATTAAAGCATGAATTGTACCTTTTCGAATTTTTATATTTATATTTTTATTAGCATAAAAATTTCCAAATTTTTTGGATATATTTAAAAATTCTATTGCATAATCTTTTGCCATATCACTCCTTTCTATATATTTTATTTTAAATTATAAACTAAAAACTTTTTTAAATTTAAAATATTAAAAAATATTTAATTTTTATACAAATTTTATACAAAAAATAAAAAGTTCTCTTTTGCAAGAGAACTAATTTTTTTAAATTATTAAAAATCAATTGGATTTTCATTTATTTCTATTTTTTCAATTTTTCCATCAGATAATTTAATAACTTTATCGCACATTTTTGCTAT
The DNA here is from genome assembly GCF_000701825.1 of Mycoplasma collis ATCC 35278. GTDB lineage: Bacteria > Bacillota_I > Bacilli_A > Mycoplasmatales > Metamycoplasmataceae > Mesomycoplasma_A > Mesomycoplasma_A collis. The sequence continues at coordinate 17,202 of NZ_JNJY01000014.1, read as the reverse complement.
TGATGGATCGTGAGACACCATAATAATTGTTGTTTTATATTTTTTATTAATATATTTAAGCTGTCTTATTACGATTTTTGAAGTTTTTTCATCTAATGCACCTGTTGGCTCATCAGCAAAAATAATATCAGCATTTTTAGCTAAAGCTCTTAAAATTGAAATTCTTTGTTGTTGTCCCCCTGACATTTGTGAAGGATATTTATATTTTATTTCATCAATTTCAAATTCTTTAAATAAGTTTTTAATATTTAAAATTTTGTTTTTATCTTTTTGTAAATATGCACCTGTTAAAACATTATCATAACCTGTAAGGTTTTGTAAAAGATTATAACTTTGGAAAATAAAGCTAACTTTTTCTCTTCTAAATTTTGTTAATTTTGCATTTGAATAATAAGTTAAATTGTTGTTAGCAACTATAACTTCTCCATCAGAAGCACGATCTAAACCAGAAATAATATTCAAAAGCGTGGATTTACCAGAACCTGATTTACCAAATAAAACTGCAAATTCACCTTTTTTTATTGTGAAATTTATCCCTTTTAAAACTTGAGTAACAACCGAACCTGAAAGATAAGATTTATAAACATTTTGGATATCAATAATATTACCTGAAGTATTTGTATTGTTAATATTTCCTTGCTTTTTTTTGGGTTTATTATTAGCTTTTTTTATTTTGGATATTTCTTTTTTCGATAAAATATTAACTTCTTTTTGATTTGTATCAATATTTTTATTATCTAAAATATTATTACTTTTATCAGTTTTGGTTTTTTTATCATGCTTTTTAAATTTAAAAAACTTAAACATTATTTTCCTTTCATAATATAGATAGCTTTTATTTTATTAAGTTTTATTCATGAAATAATTGAAGTAACTATAAATACCAAGATAATAATTAAACTAGAAATAATAATGTGTCATCATTTTAGTTGTAATCCTAATCAAATTAAATTATAACCAACTATAAAACTATTAAATATTGCAATAGCTGATATAACAATCGGAATTGAAATAATGGTAGCTAAAATAATTAATGGGAAATATACTCCAAAAAACAATTTGATTTTTTCCCTGTTGTTGTAACCTAAAATTGAAAAAATCGCAATATTTTTTTCATTTTCAGCAATAATCATTGTCGAAATCATTATTAAGATAATGATCGAAACAATGAAAAAGATCGAAATAATTCAAATTGTAAGTTGAGATATTGTCTGTGAAATGCTAGATACAAAACCTACTTCAATAATTTTAGAATTTACATTGGTAGATAAAATACTATATACATTATCCGAATAAATAGAAACATAATTTTCTAATGCTTGTTTTATAAGATCTTTTTTATTTATTTGGAAGGTAGAATTTTCAACTTGATCTAATGATAAATTTAATGATTTTTTGAGTTCATTGAATTCTTCATTACTAATAATGTTAGAATCTTTATCAATTAATTTATCATGGAAAATAATTTTGTAAATATCATCATCACTTAAACCAGCTTTTTTTAGTGTTCCAATTTTATTACCTGATGTTACAAAAATTTCTCTAAATATTTCAGCATTAGTTTTTATATCATTATCACTTATTTGGATTTTAGAATTAATTGAGCTAAATCCTGCATGTGGATATAACGAAACTGAGTTTATCGTTTGTTTTGGAAAATCTTCATTTGATAAAATTCCATTAAATGGAATTTCTTTTCCTTTAGATAAAATATCTAATTTAGTTAATTTATCAATTACTTTTTTAGAAGCTACTAATTCATTATTAATTCTTGTATTAATTACACCAACAATTTTAAATAAATGTTTTGGAGCTTTTTTATATTGAGATTTTAATTGATAACGATCAGTTGTATTTAGAATTTCAAGCGCTATTTTGGAACCAATTTTCAATTTATTTTTATTTAAAAATACATAATTTACAGCTATAGGATAAATATCGTTTGAAGATAAATTTAAATTTTTAACTTCATCATTTGTTGCTTTTTCATTTAAAGAATAATTATCATTTTCAGCAGCATATTTATTTAATTCTTCAATTATGTCTTTATCATCAATAGTTTTAATTTGAACATATTTACTATCTTCAAGATAACCATAAACATTAATATCTTCTCCATTATAGTTAGATTTAATAAATGAATAAACTTCATTTTTATTATCATCAAAAATAACTCCATTAAAGCCGACAAAAAACTCATTAATATCAATATTTTTATGTTTTGGATTATTTGCAATTACCTCAAGTGCGCTTTGTTGCTCTTGTGTAAGATTATGTTTAAAATCTTCTTTTTTATCTAATTTAATTTGGTTTAAAAATTTTAGTTTATTTGCAAATTCCTCAGTTCTTATTTTTTTATAATTATCAACTAAAAATTGTCTATATTCATCACGAAAATCTACAGTATTAACTTCATGTAATTCATAATTTTTTGTAAATTTATTTCATTTTTTTAATCAGAATTTTCCATATGGTGAATTATAACTATCTTCTATATATGTGAAATAATCATCAGGATTATCTCGATTTCCGACATATTCAAAATCTTGATCATATTTTAAATCTTGTGCTATTTCAAGCGCGCTTATTGCGCCTCTTGAATAACGTAAAGTTCTGGCTCTTTGACTATCTGGCATTGCATTTAATACTATTTCTCAAGGTGAAAAACTAATGAAATTAGAATTAATTCTAACATTTAATGCACTTCTTGAAATAATATGTGGATCTTCAAAGCTAGGATCTCCATTTTTGAAATAATATTTTTCATCAATACTATTTATATTTTCTGATCTTCCTTTGGCAAAATATCCTCCAGCATATTGATATGCTTCTTCAGTTATACCAATAGGAGTATAAAGTAAATTATCTAATTCATCTTGACTATAAAGCGAATATTGACCACCTTCGATTGTTGGGGTTTCTAAATCTAGTTTATATTTATAGTTTCGATGTTTATATGTTTGCTCTACAGATGTTTCAAATATTTTGTTTGAAGAAATAGAGAAAATCGAAATAAATGAAGCTAATACAACCGAAATTTTAAGTGAAAATAATTTTCAAAATGAATTTATAGTTAATGATGCAATAAATTTAGTTTTAATTGATGATTTTCTAAATAAATATTGCGCTTTTTGAGCTACATTGCCAATATTTACATCTTTAATTCCATTTAAAAGGTTAATTGGATTTACTTTTAAAATTGTTAATGCTGAAATAACTACAGAAAATGATAAAAGAACAAAAGGAATTAAAATTATTCCAAAAAATAAAAATGGCTCAAAACTTAAATTTTGACTTGGTAATGTTCAATAACTAGAAAGTGATTTTTTAATAATACCTTGTGTTCCAAAAGAAGTTAAATATCCAGTTATAGTTCCTAAAAATGAAGTTATAAATGGGAATGATAAAAAGGAAATTGCAATTTCAATTGATGAATAACCTTGCGCTTTCAAAATTCCTATAACTTTATGTCTTGTCATTATATATCTTTTAATTATAAATAATGAAGATAAAAAGATTAAAAACGAAAGTATTATAACAATATATAAATTAATTCTCGAAATAATTGAAATTAAATTTATAGCTGTTGAAATTCTTAATGATCTTTCAGGATTTAAAAAGTCTAATTCATTTTTTCCATAGACTTTTTTATTTAATGAATTACCAAATTTTTCGCTTAAATATTTTTCAGTTTCTAATTTAAAGTTATTGATTTCTTTTTCATCTTTTAATTTAACTAAAAAATAATCTTTTTCTTGTAAATCATTGAAAGAAGTTCTTATTCTTTCGTATCCATGACTATTTAAATAAACAAGCGCTTGATCACTTACATTAACTTGAACATTTTCTTCATTGATAACAGGGAATAAATAATCAGCGCTTTGATCACTTCCTACAATTAAAAATTTAGAGCCAGAAGCATCAATTATATATTTTTTATCAATTTGATTTTCTAATAAATTTAAAAAATCATCAGTATTTTCGGGAATTTCACCTGTATAAACTTCTTTATTATTAGCATCTAAAAAGTTTTGATTTACTTTTGCTAAATAAGCACTTTTATCGCTAAAGACAATTAGCTTTTCTTCTTCAACAACTGATGTTACAGAGTTAATCGCATTTTCGAATAATGATTTAAGAGATATATCTAATATTTTTATATCTTTTCTTACTTCTTTACCATCAATTATCTTATTTTCACTTAATAAATTTTCAGTGAAAAATTTTAAGAAAAATAAATCAAAAATTAAAAAGTTAGAATTAGATTCAGAGAATTTAAATTCAATAATATCATCATTAATGAAAGCTCTTACTCTTTCTTTAACATCTTCAAAAAATTTATCAATATTTTCAGCCTTATTTTTTAATTTAACAAAATCAATTAAACGATTTTTAATTATTCAGGTTAAATTAGCTTGTCCTGCATCTCCTATAGGGTGTTCAATATCAGCGTTAGAGCTAAATCATAAAGATGCAGTCGGTGTTAATAAGTTATCTACTTGAGAAAATAAAAATTTTGGAAAACCTAATAATGATAATACATCATTTAATGTAGAGTTATTTTTAATAAATGTATTAAAAATAGTTGATTTTTCTTCATCATCTTTAAAACTATCAACAAATTTTAGAATTTTATTAAATGCAGATTTTTGATTATTTTCAATTACTTTTTTATTTTTTGCAACTGTGAATTCTTTCTTAAAATAACTTAATTTTGCAAACTCGTACACAAAATTTACTCTGTTTTTATAAATTCAATTATAAACTTGTTCATCTTCTTTCGAAGAATTTTCAGATAAATTTAACGCTTCTTTTAATTGTTTAACAAATTCTGGATTATCAAAAAGTTTTTTAGAAGTTTCATAAGGGAATAAGAGTGAGAAAGGGATAGATTTTATATCTTTTCCTTTTACAAAAAAGTTAGTAGATTCAGTGAAATTCTTTAAATCTAATTCATTTAATTCTGTTGAACTTAATGTTTTTTCGAAAATAGTATTATTATTGTAAAAATTAAAAATTTTATCAAAATATTTAGTTTTATCACTAGAACTTATTTCTTTATTATCTATTATCAATTTTATTCAAAATTGATAATATTTAGAAGTTTCAAATAAAAATGATAATGGAAATTCATCGATTGTTTTTTGACTTTCTCCTGATACTTCTTTTTTAGCTTGAATATAAGCATCATTTCCACCAAAATCAGTTTTAAATAAAATATTATATAAATCGTTAGCTAAATTGCTATTATTGATTGAAGATGTATTTTCATTTAAATTATTATTTAATTTAAAGAAATTCAATACCTCTAAATAAAATAAAGTTTTAGAATATAAAGCTTCAATTGAATCATTTTTTTTGGCACTTGGAACTAAATTTAAATTTTTTAAAATAAGGTCTTTTTCTTCTTCACTCAAAACATTATCTTTCATCTTTTTTTCCAATAATTGGATTAATAAATTTAAATTTTGAAATAATAATTTATTATTGATGTTACTAAAAGCACTAATATTTGAAATATCAAAAACACTAAATTTTTGATCATCTCTTTCAGGAGCTGAATATTCAGCTCCTATGCCAAAAAGTTTAAACCCTACTTTTTTTGTAGATCCAGATGCGTTTAATAAATTAATTAAAGTTTCTTGAAAATGATTTTGAGTATTTGAATCTCTAAAATATGAAAGAATAAATGAAGCAATTACATCACCTTTTTTAATAACATTCACTTCATAGTTTTTATTATCTTTTTCATTATAGAAATAGTGTTTAATTTGTGAGCTTTTTATATATAAAAGTAATGTTTCTTTATCTAAAATAGAAACAAGTGATTTTATTCCTGTTTTTACATTTATATAATCTTCTTTTCCATTATTTTTATTAATATTAATTTTATTTAATAATTCAGCTGTTTTATCCTGTAATAGCTTTATATCTTTTTCGCTAGCTTCTTTGTAAATAGATGCTAATTTATTTAATAAAAATCCTGTATATTCATCTGTTTTATCATTTTTTTTTGTTGATAATAAATAATCTATTGAAATTTCATCGACTATTTCTGATAAGGCAATTTTAAATTTTTCGAAATTTAATGCTTCAAATAAAGGTATTAATAAATCCGCTTGTGAAAAGTAATAATAAATTCTTTTTTCATCTTTAGTATTTTCATTTTCAATTTTAAATTGATTTTCTTTAGTTACTTCTCAAATATGCATTTGTTCAAAGAAATATTTATAATCAATTGAATTAGCAAGCTTTTCAATTGAGTTTATAAAATTAATTGGGTTTTTAATAATTTTTCCCAATGTATCAATGTCAAAATTATTTAAAAAATTATTTAAGGAATCAATTCCAAGCAATGATAATAATTTATTAATTTTTAATATTTCTTCTTTGATAATTTTATGCTGTTCTTCAGGAGTGTTAAATGAATTGTCTTTTGAATTTTTAAATAATATTTTTTGTTTAATACCATTAAAAATATTTTTAATAAATTCATTAACAAATCTTTCATCATGCTTGTTAATTGCTATATAAAATGCTTCGAAAAACAATCTTCTAATTGAAGGTTCTGAACTAGATGGATTCGTTAAAACTTTATAAAAATTAGTTGAAATAAATGCTTCATTTAAACTTTTAATAAAAATATCTAAATTATTTGGGTCTAAAAAGTTTAATTCCACTAATTCACTATTTAATAAAAATTGATTAATTATATCAAATAAAATATCTGATTTTTTATTATTTTTTATTTCATCAAAAGCATTTGAAACAGGTACACGATAAATAAATGGAATATAAAAATTATTTTTAGAAGTAAAACTTTGTCTATATCATCCATTTTCTTTTATTTTAGCTTCTAAATTTAATTTATTTTCTAAAATAAAATCTGCAAGTTCATTTTGATCTAAAAATTCTTTATTTTTATATTTAAAAATTTCCCATTGTTCGCTATTAATGATTTTACCATATGTTAAATAACCATTTTCATTTTTACCTATAGCAAATTTATTATATTTTTTTGTATTAAGATTTAAATTATTTTCTATATCTATTTCACTTTTTAGTAAAATTATTTTTTCATTTTCACTCTCTAAATCATAAAGTGAATTTTCGCTTAAAAATTTTCGCTTAATAAATTTAACATCAAGATCAATATAATTAGGATCAGTTATAAAACCACCATAAACTTTTTCGATTATTTTAGGAACAAATGTAAGTGGAATTTTTTCTTTGTTAATATTTTGTAATAATGAATTTTCAACAAATAATCTAGATTTATTATCTTGATTTAAAGTTTCAAAAAATAATTTACCTACTTCATGTTTTTGATTTTCTGAAAAATTATTATTGTTGATACCTGAATTTATAAATTGATAAACTATTTCTTTATTATTTAAAGTAGAGTCAAAAACATTTACTGTTTTAAATTGTCTTCTTCCAATTTTATCGACAAATTTATTATTTTCCACTAAGTATTTATAAATTATGTCACTTATATTTGGATTTATTTCATTAATAATTTTATTATGAAAAATATCAGCTATTTTATCGTTTGATAATTTTGCTAATTCAATTTCAGTTAAAAAATCAACATTATTCGAATTACCAATATTTTCAATTTTTGCAATTGATGTGCTTTTTTTGCTTGTATCTGTTTCTAGATATATTTCTTTAAGTAAATCAATTTTTGAAAGATTTATTAATGTTTCTGTGGGTTTTTCGTTATTTATTCTATTTTCAATTACTTTTTTTCAATAATAAATTTTATTTAATTTATTGAATTCATCAAAATTATTATCTTTTAAAAATAATAAATATTCTAAAACAGCAGGTGATATTTTACTTTGAATATTTGGATCATCAATATCTGGTAGTGTATAAGAATATTTTATATATTTAATGCTTTGTTGCAACTTTACAACATTTTCTTTTTTTAATTTATAAGATTTATTTAATTCAAAATTAAAATATTTATTTATTTCTGTTGAAAAATCATTTCCTAAAAATTTAAATTCTATTTTAGATTCTCCGCTTGGTTTTTTAAAAAGTATTTTTTCACTTGAAGTGGTAGCGATTTTATTTCAATCAAAAAGTTCTGATTTAAAACTACTTTCTTTAGAAAGTTCATATAAATTATTTTTTTTTACAAGCCCTATATATTTGGCGGTTTCTTCTTCACTTAATAATTTTAAAATATTCGTATTTTTTAAAGAATTTATTTTTACAATATCGAAAGTTGCTTCGTTATTTAATAAATTTATCCCCAGTTGTTTAACTGATTTAATTGTTCCGTTTTTTTCACTAGAACCATTATCTATAATATTTACAATTTCATTAAAGCGATAAATTTTATCTAATTTTAAAATATCATTTTTTTTAATTTTTATTTCTTTTTTAGTTTCATCATTTAAATCAGGTGAATTAAAAAGTTTAAAAATTTTAATTGCATTAATTGGTTGAAAATTAAGGTTTTTAAAATTATCTAAATCAAAATGAAAAAAAGTTGATTCTTTATTAGAAAATTTACTATTTTCAAATTCATTAATAAATTCATTTGTTAAAATATAACGATCTTTATTTTCATCCTCCACGCCTAAATCGGATAGTTTAATAAAATTTTCTTTATTAAAATATAACGAAAATTTAGCAAAAGGTTCATCTTTTGGATTCTTAGGGATATAAACTTCTTTTTTGGATGTATATTTTTTTTTCAATTGTTGATTATTATTTATTTCTTCACTACTTAATTCATATAAATTTTTATTATTTTCATTGGCTAAATTTATATCTAAATCTACAGTTGCATCATGTAAAACAGAAGTTTTGTTATAAATTTGAATAGATCTTGAAAAAGATTCTTTAACACTAAAAAGTGTGCTAAAAACTACAGTTGTTAAAAATATTAAAATAGATAAACAAAATAAAGTTATTTTATTTTTAAAAAGTGATTTAAAAACTTCTTTAAATAATTTAAACATAATAAAATAATTCCTTTTAAAAAAATTTATAAAATTATTAATTAATATAAGGTAAAGACCATAAAAAATAAATAATTTAAAAAAAAATATTAAAAATTATATATAAAAAAATAAAAAATCAAATTTTATTTTAAAATTCAAATAAATATTATATTATTATAATATATTTTTAAAAAAATAAATTTTATAAAAAATTGGAGATAATATGAAAATTCTTGTTTTAAAAGGTTCAATTATTGCTGAAGAAAATTCAGTTTCAAAACAATTAACAAATAAATTTGTTGAAATTTACAAAAAGAAGAATCCAAATCATGAAATAATCGAAATGGATTTAAGTCAGGAAAATTTTTCTACACATCCTTTAACAGCTAAAACTTTTGCAACATTTTGAAAAGATGTTGATGCTGATAAATATATTAACTTATTAAAAAGTGTCGATAAAGTTATTTTATCAACACCAATGATTAATTTTAGTATGGCAGCGCCAATAAAAAATTTTATAGACACTATTTGCGTCGCAGATAAAACATTTAGTTATAAATATAGCAAAAAAGGTGATGCAATAGGATTGCTAGATCATTTAAAAATTCAAATTTTAGCAACTCAAGGCGCTCCTTCTGATTGATATCCTTTTGGTAATGTTTCTGAAAATTTAGCCGGAATATGAAAATTTTTAGGTGCTAAAAGTGTAGATATTTTAAAAATAACTGGTACAAAAGTTATGCCTTTTGCTGCTTTAAGCGTACATGATAAAATAAATACTTATCTTAAAGAAATTGAGCAAGCTGCTGAAAAGTTTTAATTTAATAAAAACAGATATTTTATTTTTTATTTAATAATTAATATCTGTTTTTTATTTTTCTTTTTTTAAATAAAAAACAAATAATTTTAGCACTCTAAGATCTTTTGTGCTAAAATTTATAAATTATGAGTAACAAAAGAGATTATTATGAAATTTTAGAGGTGAATAAAAACGCAAGTGAAAAAGAAATAAAAATGGCATATCGTAAACTTGCAATGAAATATCACCCTGATAAAAACAAAGAAGCTAATGCGGAAGAAAAATTTAAAGAAATAAATGAAGCTTATCAAGTTTTATCAGATAGTGAAAAAAAATCTATGTATGATCAATATGGACATTCTGCTTTCGAACAAAATAATGGATTTGGTGGCGGATCTTCAGGTTTTGAAGGTTTTGGTGGTTTTGGTGATATATTTGAAGACTTTTTTTCAGGTTTTGGCTCAAGCTCAAGAAGAAACAAAAGAAATTATCCACAAGCAGGAGATGATTATAAAGCGCAACACACAATTAGCTTTATTGATTCTGTTTTAGGAACTAGTTTTGAGCAAAAATTTAATAAATATAGTCAATGTGATCATTGTTATGGTTCAGGAGCTGAAAATTCATCATTTATAAAAACATGTACAACATGTAATGGAAATGGTGTTGTTATGCAAATAATGAAAACACCATTTGGAGCGATTAAAAACCAAAAAACATGTCATACATGTAATGGGAATGGAAAAACTGTCACTAAAGCATGTCATAAGTGTAACGGGGATAAAATTATTAAAGAAGTTAAAACAGTTAATGTTAATATTCCAGCTGGAATTAATCACAAACAAAGCATTATACTAGAAGGTTATGGAGGGCCAGGACATAATGGTGGGCCTAGCGGTGATTTATATGTTGAAATATTAGTGAAAGATCATAAACATTATGTAAGAGCCGGAAATGATATATATTTAAAAGTACCAGTATCAATTAGCGATATTATGTTAGAAAATGAAATTATCGTTCCAACTCCTTATGGAATGGAAAAAGTTAAAATGCATTCACATTATAAATCTAGTGAAATTATAACTTTAAAAAATAAAGGGTTTAAAATTTTAAATTCAAATAAAAAAGGTGATTTAAAAATTCATTTAATTATTTATGTACCTGAGCTTTCTAAAAAAGAAAAAAATGAAATTAAAAACATTTTATCTAATGTAAAAGATAAAGAAAAAGAAAAATGATTAAAAGATTTTAGATAAAATAAATTAAAAAAACGAATTAACAAACAAACATTTACGAACAATAAAAACAATTTAATTACAAAAAAATCACTATAATTGACTTATAGTGATTTTTAATTTGCTTTTAAAATTTTTCGATAATCTTCTCTTATTTTAGCAATAGAAATTAACTTTTCATTTCTTTTTACAAATAAATAATCATAAGCATTTACTTTTAAATTACGATTCATCATTTTAGCAGCTATTTCATGCATAGAGGAAATATCATTTTTATATTTTAATTTCCCTTTAGGATCTACTAATTCAGCGCTTTGACCATTTTTATGGTAAAATTTTTCATTTAAAAAGAAAAAATTTTTTTCAACCATAGAAGAAAAATTTACTTTAATTGGTTTTATATCAAAAACGGCATTTTCAACATTACCAATTTGTTTTTGCGTTTTATCTAATCTTATTTTCCCATATTTAACATAATATTCACTTTTTTCAATCATTGTATAATTCCTTCCTGTTTGTTTAGCAACAACAGCAGTGGTCATAGTGCCAGCAAAAGGATCTAAAATTAAATCATTTTTTTTAGTAAATAAAGTTATTATTCTATATAATAATGCTTCAGGCTTTTGGGTATTATGTACTTTTTCATTATTTTCATTTTTTAATCTTTCTTTTCCTGAACAGACAGGGAAAGTTCAAACTGAGCCCATTTGTTTGCCATTATTAAGATATTTTCCAGTTTTATAATTAAAAGTAAATTTTGATTTTTTAGATTTGGTAGCAAAAATTAATGTTTCATGACTATTGTTTAATCTAGTTCCTTTAAAGTTGGGAGTTGGATTACTTTTTTTTCATATAATATCATTTATTATTCAAAAACCCATATTTCTTAAAATAGAACCTATTTCATAGATAGATTGCATACCTGAAATTAAACAAATGGAGCCATTATCTTTTAAAACCCTTTTAACTTCTTTTAATCATTCAAAAGTTCATTTTTTATATTCATCCATCGAAGGAAAGACATCTCATTCATCATCACAACCTTTAAATTCTTTACCCTCAACTCGAAATAACTTTTTATTTTTATCTAATTGTAAAAAATAAGGAGGATCTACAAAACAAAAATCAAAAGTAGAATTAGGAATTTTTTTTAATTCTTCTATCGAATCACCAATAATAATTTTATTAATTAAATCCATTTTTTCCTTTCAACAAATCTCTATATATTTTTGCTTTTTCAAAATTATTTCCTGTAGAAAATATTTCTTTTTTTAATATAACATATTTATTTTCATTTGAAATTAATTTATTTCAATATTTATCAGGTAAACTAATTAAAGCATTAAAACCCTCGTCACTTGCTCCATAATCAGGTATTTCAATTTTTTGCTTATTAATAAATTTTTTTAATTTTATTAAATAACTAATTATTTCCTCTCAAGCTTTTTTACCATTTATTAATAAATTAAAAAATTCTTCTCCATAAAATAAAAATATTTTTGTTTTCTCAAAATGAAATTTATCAATTTCGTTTTTATAAAAATTTTTATTTTTGATTAAAGAATTATCAACAAATCACATTATTGCCATTAATTCTTGTTCTGGGTATTTTTCCTTAATTTCTTTTATTTTATTAAAGAAATTTGAAATTTGACCTCTTTTTTTACTACTATCATGATCATCTCTTATTTTTTGTTCTAATAAATATAAAATATTATCTTTTTCAAAAAATTGATCACTTAATAATTTATTCTTTTTATTATTCAAAATAAGTTTTTTTTCTCTTATTTTATATCCCATTAATGATAAATAAACTGTAGTAATTTCTTCAATAAAGTTTCCAAATTTAATTTCATTGCTTTGTGTTATGTTTTGAATTAATTTTGTTTCAATATTTGATAATCTAAATAAGCCACAATATCTTTCTGGATTATTTATCATAGTTATTAATAAATTAATATAAAAACTTTTATTTAATGAAATTTTTTTAATTAGTCTATTTGCAAATTCTTCATAAGTTAAAAACATTAAAAACTCCTTAATATTGAGTGCAAATTATAAAAAAATAAAAACAATTAAATTTATTTATATATCGATTATAATAAAAAAACACTATTTATTTAAATGTTAATTTAGTGTTAATAGTGTTTTTTTATTAATTATTTTTTATTTTTCTACATTTATTAATGAATGAACATTATATTTAGCAATTTTTTGCCTTCCATTAAGGGAGTTAAGTTCCATTAAAAATAAAATTTTTATTACTTCTACACCTTGTGATTCTAATAATTCACAAATAGCATTAACAGTGCCACCGGTAGCTAAAACATCATCTATAATAATTGCTTTTTGTCCTTTGTGCACCATATTTTCTTGTAATTCTATAATATTATTTCCATATTCTAAATCATAAGATTTTTGAATAACTTTACCCGGTAGTTTCCCTTTTTTTCTAACCATTATTAAAGGTTTAGATAATTTAGCTGCAACAGGTGTTCCAAATAAAAATCCCCTTGCATCTGGTGCGATTATTATATCTGCTTCTTTTGAAAGCTCTGACATTATTTCAATTGTATAGTTTAATGCTTCGCCATTAGCTAATAAGGGAGAAATATCTTTAAAGATTATACCTTTTTTAGGAAAATCTTTAACATCTTTAATATAATTTATTAATTTCATACTGCATTATTATAAAAAAATTTATGATAAATCAAATAATAATTTTTTTATTTTATTTAAATCATTTTGATTTAAATCAAAATTAACTTCATTATTAAAATGTTTATAGTTATAAATTATTTCTAAATATGCCCTTTCGATAGTTTCTATTTCATAATCAAAATTAAAAATAACAATTTCAGCAATGTTATTTTTATTTTTGATTATATATGAATAATATTTTTTATTATTAATAATTAAAAAAGTTAAATAAATTCCATTTGGAATATCTATAACATTTTCATTGAAAAAAATTTCTTTTTTAAAGGATATACTAATTTCGATTAAATAATTAGAAATTAAATATTTATTTAAATATTGAAAATCACCGTTTTCTAATTTTTCTTTTAAAATTCTTGTGGAAATTTTTTTATTATAATTATCATTTAACAATTTAACAATAGTTGTATTTGGAAAATCATTTAATATTGCTTGAAAATTGTAATTTTTACCTATAGAAAAATCTTCACCAATAACAAAAGAACTTGCACCTTTTGCAATTAAAGTATTTAAAAATACTTTGGGGTTTAAATTTTGGATTTTTTTATTAAATTCAATAATTAAAATATTATCAATTTTTAAATTAGCTATGATTTGAATTCTTGAATTTAAATCACTAAAAGCTTTTGAATTATTTTTTGGTAAATTTTCGGGATTGCTAAATAATAAAAAAGTTATAGGTTTATTAAAGTTACGTGCTTTTTTTATTAATTCATAATGTCCTTTATGAATAAATTCAAAAGCCCCTAAAATAAATATAGATTTATCAAGTATATGATTTTCATTTTCATAATTATAAATTTTAGTCATTAAATTAAATTATACCTAATTCAATCAATTTATGATAAACACCATCTTCATCAACTGATTTAGTAGTTACATCATTTGCAATTTTTTTTAAATACTCACTTCCATTAGATAATGCTACAGAATAACCAACTTCACTTAACATTTCTACATCATTAGAGCTATCGCCAAATGCAATAATTTCATTTAACTTTACATTAGTAAAATCATGTAATTTTTTTAATGCAGTTGCTTTATTTGTATTTAAAGGACCGATAAAAAAACCTTTTGATCATGTTGCATTTATTTCAAGATTTAATTTGTTATTTTCAATAAATTTTTTGGTTAGTTGATAAAAATCTTTATCTTCTGTTTTGACAGTTATCAAATGAAGTGGTTCATCTTTAGAGGTTAATTCACTCAAAGATTTAAAATACTTTTTATGAGGTTCTAAAAATCATGTATCCAAATAATGACCTTCTGAAAAATATCCTCATTTATCAGACATTACACTATATTCTTTATTATGATTTTCTAAAAATTTACTTAATTTTAAAAAATCATTTAATATTATTTTATTTTCAAAAATTGTTTTAGATTGATTAACATCATAAATAAAAACTCCATTTGCACCTATAAAATAATCAATTGGAAGTCCATCCATTAAATTACCTATTGTTACAAATTCTCTTCCAGTTGCTAAAACAATAATATAATTTTTTTCTTTTAATGAAAAAAACATTTTTTTTATTTTTTCTGAAAAATTTTTTGCTGCAAAAGGTAGTAATGTACCATCGATATCAAATGCTATTAATTTATATTTATTCATTTTGTAAAATCCTTTCAATTTTTTTACCAAAAAGTTTTTTTGGTTTTAAAAATTCATTATTTATTTCACCTACTCCAATAATGTTTTTTTTATACCCTAAAATTAATATTTTTTCGAAGTAATTAATTCTTAAATTATTTATTTTTATTTTTTTTCCTTGAAATAAATTTTTTAATTCTTGAATATTTAAAATGTATATAGGTTCACTAATTAAATCATATTCATTTAATTTGCTTTTATTTAAATCTTTAAAAGTCAAATTATTTATTTTAGTTCTTATTAGCTCACTCATAAGCCCTTTAACATTTAATTTATCAACTATATCTTTAATCAATACTCTTATATATGTACCTCTTGAAACAGTACAATTAAATTTTATTAATTGATTTTTTAAATCAAAATTTAAAAAATTTATTTCTGAAATTTCAATTGACTGTTTTTGTAATTCAAATATTTTATTTTCTCTTGCTAATTTATATGCTCTTTGTCCATTTATTTTTTTTGCTGAATAATGTGGAGGAATTTGTTCTGAAATTCCTTTAAAACTATTTAGAACATTAACTATATTTTTTTTATCTAAATTATAAAATTTATTATGTTTTATAATAGCTCCATCCATATCAAGAGTATCAGAAGATAATCCTAATTGAATAGTTGCTTCATATGTTTTAAATTTACTATCAATATAAGGAATTAATTTAGTATCTTCATCAGTAGCAATAAGTAATAAACCTTCAGCAAATGGATCTAGCGTTCCACTATGTCCTATTTTTTTAATATTATTCAATTTTGCAAAATTTTTTATTTTTTGAAATGAACTAACATATTTTTCTTTATATAAAAGTTTAATCATTTTTTTATTTTATATTATAAAGGGGCAAAAAAAAAGCAAAAAAATTGCTTTTTCGGAATTAATATATATGGTGCACAAGAAGGGACTTGAACCCTTATGCCCTAAAGCACTAGAGCCTAAATCTAGCGTGTCTGCCAATTTCACCACTCGTGCATTTTTTTAAAAAAATAAAGGAATGTTGTATAAGGAATTGAACCTTATTAACTTTCATATGAAAGTTCAACCATGCAACATAAATGGTGCCGTCTATAGGAATCGAACCTACGACCTACTGATTACAAGTCAGTTGCTCTGCCTGCTGAGCTAAGACGGCAATGGTGGAAGATGAGGGGCTCGAACCCACGACCCCCGCCTTGTAAGGGCGATGCTCTCCCAACTGAGCTAATCTTCCAAATGGCGACCCATACGGGGATCGAACCCGTGAATCCATGGATGAAAACCATGTGTGTTAACCGCTTCACCAATGGGCCAAAATGGCGCCGATTACGGGGATCGAACCTGTGACCAACTGGTTAACAGCCAGCTGCTCTACCGCTGAGCTAAATCGGCGTATTTTATAACTTAATATCTAAGCTTTAAATATTATACACAATTTTTCAAAAAAAAATAACTTTTTTTTTTTTTTTTTGAAAAATATTCAATTTTGATTTAAATATTGTTATGTAATTGACATTTTAAAAAATAAAAAAAATCAAATTTAAATAAAAATATTTAAATTTGATAATTTAATTAAATATAAATTTTACTACTATAAAAATTTATATCATAGCTTTCTATTTAAGTTTCAGCTAATTATGATTAAGAATTATTAGCTCTTTTTGTTGTTTCAGCGTTCATTAAACTATCTGTTTGACTTATCAGAGTTTAACATAGCAGAAGAAGAATCCATTGAATTATTTGGTTGAGCATCAGTACCAGTTGAACCATTAGCATCTTTAGCTTTGGAAGCGTCCATCATATCACTACTACTATCAGATTGTTCGTTTTGACTCATATTTTTTTTATCTTTTCCACCTTGCGCT
>NZ_JNJY01000013.1 GCF_000701825.1 Mycoplasma collis ATCC 35278 | reverse complement strand
TATGCTTCATTTCAACGAGGTTCTAATGAACATGTAAATGGAATAGTTAGGCGACTTTATAAAAAAGGATTTGATTTTTCTTCTTTAAATGATAAAGAAATTCAAAAATTAGAAGACAATATTAATAATATGCCTAGAGAAATATTTAACTGAGAAAGTGCAAAAAATCAATTAATAAAAGAAGAAAATAATTTATTTATTTAATAAAAATATGTTTTTTATTAAAAAAGCCGTAAAAGGGTGTGTTTTTTTTATTGCTTTTTTTATAAATATTTTGTTTATTTAATAAAAAATTGTAAAATAAAAGCACAAACACAAAAGTGTTGCGCTTGAATGTTTATTTTAGGAAAAATAACCGCTATAAAAGCGGTTATTTTTTTTGTTTTATTAAATTAATTAATTAAAATAAATAGATGATAAAAATTAAAAAAGAATAATCAAATTAAAATTTAATAAAAACACTTTTTAACACAATATATCGAAGAAAGATAAAATATATTGTGAGGTCTATGCTGAGCATAGAATGGTACGCCCTAGAGGATTTGAACCTCTGACCCAATGGTTAAAAGCCATTTGCTCTACCTGCTGAGCTAAGGGCGCAAAATAATGGTGCTCGAAACTGGACTTGAACCAGCACAGTATTGCTACCGAGGGATTTTAAGTCCCTTGCGTCTACCAATTTCGCCATTCGAGCAATAGCGCTTATTTATTATAACAAAAAAAATAAATTTTAAAATATTTTTTTTATTTTTTTTTGTTTTTTAAAAGTGTTATAATTTTTAAATGAATTTTCAGCAAATATTTACTTTTCAAAAAGAATTAGATAAAAAATTTACAAAATCTATAAATTCACCTTCTGAATTTGAAAATTGATATTTAAAAATAACATTAGCAATTATAGTTGAAATAGCAGAATTTGCTAATGAAATACAATCATTTAAATATTGAAAAAAAAATAAAGAAATAAAAAAAGATAAATTATTAGAAGAATGGGTTGATATTATTCATTTTTTAAGTTCATTAGCAATTGATCAAAAATTAGAACCAATAATTTTTAAAAAAGTTGTAAGCAATGATTTAAATTTTCAATTAAGTTCATTATTTTCAAGTGCCGTTAAATTAAAAGATGAAGTAAATAAAGAAAATTTGCTCAAAACATTTGAAAAGGTTTTAGGTTTTTTAGACTTATTAAATATAACTGAAGATGAATTAATTTCTGCTTATTTTAAAAAAGCAGAAATAAATTTAAAAAGAATAGAAGCAAAATATTAATTTTATAGTATAATATATAGGAAATTGTGGTCTCGTAGCTCAGCAGGATAGAGCACAAGCCTTCTAAGCTTGTTGTCAGAGGTTCGAATCCTCTCGGGATCGCCATTTTTTTTATAACTTTTTTTGATAATAATTGAAAAATAAAAATATAAGTGCATTTTATTTAATTTTTTACACTTATATTTTTTTTATTTAAAAGTTTTCTAAATTAATTATTAGAAAATTATTTAATAATTAATTTAAATACTAAAAATGAAATTTTAATTAATGTATATGCAATTTGTTTGCTTAGTGTTTTAATTTCATTTTTCTTTGTTGTTATTTTATATAAATTATAAAAATCTTTTTGATTATTAAATACAAAATTTTGTTGTGATTCAAGATTTTTTATTTCAATATTTTTATAAATTAATTTAGATACTTGAAAAACAAGTTTTAAAAAAAGTAATTTTGAGTTATTATCTAAAATGTTTATTTTAGTAATGAAATTATCATTGATCTTTTTAACTGTTTTCAATTCTTCAAATTTTGTTTTATTTTGCTTTACTTCATTAGTTAAAACTTGTTGTTTTTCTTTAAATTTTTGATAAATATTTTTAGCGAATGCAGGTAAATATTTAATTTTAGATAATATATTTTTAATTTTGTTATTATCATCCGCATTTTCTAATTCATTAATTTGGCTATTAAGATTTTCTACTTCGGTAGCATTTAATTCAATATTATCATCCGCTTCATCATCAACAAGATCATTATTTTCATCATTTATTTCTTCAACTGTGTCTTTATTTGTTAAATTATTATCATCATCGCTTGGTGGAGTATTAGTGTTATCTTCATTATTTGTTAAATCTTTTTGTTTGCTATTATCATCATTGTCATTAATTGGTTTATTCGGGGTTTGATTATTTTCATTGTTAGAGCACGCTATTATTAAAGCGGGACTAGCTAAAATAATTGGCGATAGCAAAAATATATTTTTTTTCATTTTTTCATTATATGTTTTTTTTTTTTTTTTGGTAAAAATTGATAAAAAAAATAATTTTTGGTCAAAAAACGTCTAAAATTTACTTAATTTTTAACTTTTTTTAAAAAACCAGCTGTTAACTGGTTTTTTATTTTACAAATTTAATTAAAATTTTTATTTTTATTCATTTTTAAAATATAAATCATTAATTTCTGAAGCTAAAATTGATGCTTTAGATCCGAAAATAGCTTGAGTTGAAGTTCCTTTTTGGATAAAGCCACTAGCGCCTAATTCTTTAAAAACTTCTTTATTAATTATTTTTTCATCCACTACTTCTATTCTTAATCTAGTAGCACAAGCTAAAACACTTTTAATATTTTCGATTCCACCATATGCATCAATTAATTTTTTTAAAAATAAATTTTCTTCTTTAAGTTTTTTATATTCATTTTTATTAATTAAAATAATTTCTTCTTCACTTCTTCCAGGAGTTTTTAAATTGAATTTTTTAATTACAAAATAAAAAGCAAAAAATGAAATAACAGCAAAAATAAGAGAAAAAATTATTGCTCATCAAAAATTAGTTCCTTTTTGGTAAGGAACAATTCCAAAAATAATATAATCAATAAAACCACGAGCAAATCCTACACCTATATGAGAATTTGTAAGTTTCATAAACATATAAGCAAATCCGCTTAATGGAACATAAAATAAATAATAAAACATTGGTGCTACAAATAAAAATGAAAATTCTAATGGTTCAGTTATCCCTGTTAAGAAAGCTACAAACATTGATGATCCGACTATTGCTGCAACTTTTTTACGATTTTTAGGATAAGCTGCTAAAATCATAGCTAGTCCTAAACCTTGAACAGCGCCTAAATAAATAGGATAATCTTGTATAAACCTTCCGCTATGAACATTCATATGTTTAGCCATTCATTCAAATACAGGTAATGATGCACCTGTATTATTAGTTGGCAATTTATTAACGGATAATGAATTAAGGAAATTTCAAATATTATGATCTCCTTCAATAGTTTGTTTATCTTTAAAAGCATCTAATAATACTTTAATTTCTTGAGTATTATTTACCCCTAATTCATTAACAACTTTAATAATTTCATTTTTTTCTAAACTACCACCTAGTTTAGTTTGTCATGCGATGGCAATAATAATGTGATGAAGACCTAAAGGCATTAAACTTCTTCCTAAAATCCCATAAATTAATCCATCAATTCCACCAGGACTTTTAGTAGCTAATTTACCAATTTCGGCAATTACAATACCTAATAATGGTCAAACTAATAAAAAGATAATTGAACTAAAAGCAGCTATAGGTATTAAAATCATTGGAACAATTTTAATACCTGAAAAAAAACCTAGGTAATAAGGTAATTGAATATTACTTCATCTATTCATAACAAAAACAACAATTGCACCAATTATTATTCCACCAAAAATAGATGTTTGTAATGAATCAATCCCTAATTGCTTACCAACAATGAATTTATCAGTTGCATTTTTATAAATGTAAAAAATATCTTTAAATTCTACTTTTGTTTCTTTTGTGCCATCATCAAAAATTCTACCTGTTTCCACTTTTTCATAATGAATAAAAACAGATTGAACTGATAAAAAGACTAAATAAGTTATTATAAACATAAATGTTGCATAAATTCGGTTTTTTTGCGTAAAAGAAATTACAACCGATGCCCCAAATAAAGTAGGTAAATTAGCAAAAACAACTTCAGAAATTCCTTTTAAAAATTTTGAAAATTCTAATGCTGAATTACTCGAACTATTTGCACCTATAGCACCACCAATCCCTAAAAATAATCCTGCAATTGGTAAAATTGCAATTGGAAGCATAAATGCTTGTGATAACTTTGTTAAAAATGAACGTGATTTATTTTTAAAATCTAAAATTTTAAATTTTTTAAAAATATCTAATTCCTCCTTTTTACATAAAATATTTGGTTATTTCAAAATAACCTAAAATAATTTTTGGACAAAAAAAAAAAAAAACATTTTTTAAAAAAAATTAAAAAAAATGCTTTTCTTTTTTGTAAAAAATTAAAATTTTTTTCATTATTTTTGATCATAAAAATATATATATTGAAAAAATTAGTGTATTTTCATCACTTATTTTTTTACACTTTTAAGTTATTTTTTTAACTTATAAAAAAAATGTACAAATCAAAAAAAATGACTTGCACAAAATTTATTATTTATTTTTACTTATAGATTTATTTATCAAAAGATCAACTTAAATTAAATTCATTAATAGAATTAGTTTCATCAGCTATATCTGTTGTATATCAACCGCCTCAATTTGTCCCTGAATAAATAACTTTTAAATAATCATTATTATAATGAGATCTAATGATTCTATAGTTTTCATTTATAAATTTCCTTTGTCTTCTGCCTCTTACTGAAAAAAATCATTTTTCTGTATCGATTCAAACATTGCTTAAAGGTTTTTTAACTCAACTAATTCAATTTCAGCCAGTTATAGAACTAGTGTTATTATTTTTAAGAACATAAACTTCTCCATTATCTTCTACAGAAAAAATTGCCTCAGACTTAAAATCATAGAAAAATTTATATGGTTTAGATTTTCCAGGGTTTGATCAACCACTTAATAAAGGTGAATAAATTTCTCCATTATCATCAACTCACTCTAATTTAATTTCAGAAAAATGAGTTAAAGCTGCTTTTGGTGTTAAAAATGAAAAATCTGTTTTATTATTTGCAATTTCAAGAAATAACTCTTCATATTCACTAGTTAATGCTCCTTCGGCAATTAAATATAGAGATTGATCTGTGGAATTTTTTCTTTTATAAATTCCGCTTTTATTATTTGGGAAAATTAATGAAGATATTCTATATCTATAATTAGTTGATTTTTTATTTTGTAAATTATTATTTTTATCCATCAGCACTAAAAATCATTTTTGTTCTAAATTATTATTTGTTGCAACATGCGACATTAATTTATAAACACCAGCAACTGAAGTTTTTATAGCAGTTAAAGAATATGATAAATCATTATCACTAGTTTTATTCATAACTATTCTTTCTTGGGTATCGTAATGAAAAATAAAATTCGGTCTATCATTTTCATTATTTTTATTTTCTTTTAATATTTCATTTTTTTCAGCTGCATTAGTAAATGAAATAGGAATATTAGGTTTATTATAACCATATAAATAAAATACTTCTCCTATTTCATTGGTTAAATGAATTTTAAAATTTTGATGTCCCATATTATAACTAGGACTAAATAAAGGAATTTTAGTTATATCATATTGATTAGTTTCTTTAAAAATACATTTATCAAATGGTAAATCAATATTAATTTCATTAGTTTTTAATTCATTTATTTGATTTTTTCATTCAAGACAAGCAAATGCATAAGAAGCTGAAGTTCCTTCACTAACATCGGCGACATTTGCCATTTGTGGAACTGGTAATCTAAATGGTGCCACAGCTTGTGGTGTTCATGGATTTGGATTAGCATGAGTAGGTAGTTCTACATAATGTTCATTTAATATTTCAGGCTCATGAATTCTTGTTGTTTCAACTACCCTTCCTGTGGGGTGGTGAACATGAGTAGGATCGATAGGAACAGCATCTACTCTTCATGCAGATCTAATTGAAGTTCCTAATACTGGTCCATCTGAGAATCATTCTCTTTGATATGAAAAAGATGTTCTAAGAGCGTTAAGCCCCATTCTAGCCATATCATAATCACCAGATTCATAAGTAACACGATCTGTTCTAATGATATCAATTAAATTTTCACCTGTTCCTCTAGCATTATAGAAATGATCATCAGCTCTAACTTCATATAAATAAGCTTCTCGAGGATGTTGAGGAACATAAGCTCTTAGTCAACTACCAAAAAATCTTATAGCAGCTGTTGGTGTATCTGAAAAAGATACAAAATAACTTTGTTCAAAGTTAGTAGAAACTATATGTTCAAAGAAATTTCTCACATTTCCAAGATTTTTAAATCCTTCTTTAAAAACCACATTTGGCGATCTTGTATCGATTCTATATATAAATTTAGGTGGATTTTGGTAACTTAAAGTTGGAATTTTGTTTTTAGAACTTTTTAAAGTTCCAGTTATTTGTTTTAAAATATTTTTTTTCATTTTTCTCCTTTTTTTTATTTTTGGAGACATATTCTAACAAATTTTTTTATAAAAAAAAATTTTTTAAAAAAAATCCCAAATATGATTTTTATTTTTAATCATATCTAGGATTTTTAAAATTGAAAAATTTATAATTATTTTCTAATTCCAAGTTTTTCAATAGTTGCTTTATAAGAATCAAAATTTTTATTTTTTAGATAACTTAAAAGTTTTTTACGTTTATTAACTTTAGCTATAAAACCACGTTTTGAGTGTTTATCTTTTTTATTATTTACAAAATGTGGTTTTAATTTTTCAATATCTTCAGTTAAAATTGCTATTTGAACTTCGATTTTACCAGTGTTTTTTTCATTTCCACCGAATTCAATAGTTAATTCTTTTTTACGTTCTTTTGAAATCATATTGATTTTTTAAATCTCCTTTTTATTATTAAAACCTAGCATAAACTCGAACACTGTTTAAACCAAGTAAAAATTTTTTCTATTATAACATATTTTAATTATAAACAACAGCATAATTATAAAATTATAGTAGTTCCGAAAATTCAAGCAGTTCCAATAATACAAAAAGTTAAACCTAAAATTATTGGTAATGAATATTTAACAACTTGTGATCAAGGTAAAAACATTCCTGTTTCTTCATATTTTATAATTTTTGTTTTTGGAATTCTATTATCTAATCTATATTGTTCAATTTGATTTTGTTTATATAAATTTCTTTTTCTTACTGCTATTGGATGAAGTGCAATAATGCTAATTCCTAAAATTATTAACAATATGCCGATAAGTATAAGTGCTCATTGTGGCAAGAAATTTATTTTTTTAGAAACTATCGGAGCAACCTGTGAAATTTGTCTATCACTAAAATTTTTTAAAAAAAACATATATGAAATTATAACAAAAAGTTTATAATTTAAAATATCATAAAAAAACACATATTAAAAAGAGGTAAAAATGATTAATGTTAACGAATTTAAACCAGGTATAACTTTCCAAGAAAATGGTGATATTTTCACTGTTTTAGAATCTCAACATTCTAAACAGGGAAGAGGGCAAGCAACAGTTAAAGCTAAAGTTAAAAACTTAAGAACTGGAGCAGTTACAAATAAATCTTTCACAGGAGGAACTAGAGTAGCAAAAGCCCATATTGAAAAAGTTGGAATGAATTTTCTTTATAACGATGGCGATGGAATAGTTTTAATGGATGAAAATACATATGAACAAATAACTATTCCAAATAAAAAAGTTGAATGAGAAATGAATTTTCTTAAAGATGGTCAAAAAGTAATGGTAAGAAAATTTCAAGATGAAATTTTAGATATTGAACTTCCAATAAATATTGAGCTTAAAGTTATAGAAGCTCCTGAAGCTACAAGGGGAAATACAGCTACAAATCCTCACAAAAGAATTAAATTAGAAACAGGATTTGAAATTGATGCTCCTATGTTTATAAAAGAAAATGAAGTTATTGTTGTTTCAACCGAAACTGGTAAATATGTAAGTAGAGCAAACAAATAGATGAATTATATTATTGTAAATTATGGTCTAAATGAATCATATTTAGTTCATAAGCAAGCTTTTTTACAATCAGTTAAGTTAGTTTTTGAAAAAAATAAAGATGTTTCATTAGATAGTGAAATAAATATTACATTTAACAATGAAAATTCAAACATTATGATTGAAGCTGCCTATTCGATTTTAAATTCAAAACAGAAATTTAGTGAAATAACTGATATTTTGCTAAATTCAATTAAAGAAGTGATAAAATTTTTAATAGGTGTTGAACCTGATAATATATGTCTCCAATACAATGGTGTTAAAAAAAATAAATAAAAAAAAAAGAGGTAAAAATGAAATTTGATAAATATTTAGATTTATTAGCAATAAACACTTTAAAAATTAATGGTTTATCCGCTATAAATAATGCTAATTCTGGACATTCTGGAATTGTTTTAAGTGCTGCGACAATTATGCATACACTTTTTTCTAGACACTTAGTTTTTAATCCAAAATCACCAAGATGAATCAACCGTGATCGTTTTATTTTATCAGCTGGACATGGATCAGCTCTATTATATTCACAACTAAGAATTTTAAATCTTATTTCGCAAGAAGATTTAGAAAATTTTAGACAATTAGGTTCTAAAACACCAGGTCATCCAGAATTTGGACACACTTTAGGTGTGGAAGCTACTACAGGACCTTTAGGACAAGGGGTTGCTAATGCTGTAGGATTAGCTTTAGCTGAAAGTCATTTAAATTCAAAATTCCCTGAAATTAATCATTATACTTATGTTTTAGTTGGTGATGGTGATTTACAAGAAGGAGTTGCTAATGAAGCATTATCTTTTGCAGGAAGACAACAATTAAATAAATTAATTGTTTTACATGATTCAAATAAAATTCAATTAGATTCACAAGTAAGTGATGTTTTTGATGAAGATTTAAGATTGAAAATGGAAGCATTAGGATTTGATTATCAAATTGTTCCAAATAAAGTTTCAAAAATTTCTAAAGCAATTGCAAAAGCTAAAAAATCTAAACGTCCATCTTTTATTGAAGTTAAAACTATTATTGGTGAAGGAACTTCAAAAGCTAATACAACTGATATTCATGGTGTACCTTTAGGTGAAGAATTAGAATTATTAAAAGAAAAATTAAATTGATCATTCGATAACTTCCATGTACCAGTAGAAGTAAGTGATTATTATCATCAAGCTTTAGAAGAAAGAGTAGCGGAAGCTGAAAATAAATTTTTAGTAAGCGAAAATTTAAAAGAATTTTTAAGAAATTCATTTAATGCTATTGAAATTGATTTAGATTTAAATAAAAACGATTCAACAAGAAATTATTCTGGAAAAATTGTTGAATATTTAGGACAAAAAGCACCTCATTGAATTGGTGGTTCAGCTGATTTATCAGTTTCAACAAAAGTTAAAGGGGCAGATGGTGATTTTTGCCCTACAAATAGAACAGGGAGAAATATTCTTTTTGGTGTTAGAGAATTTGCAATGGCAGGAATTGCTAATGGTATAGCTTTACACTCAACTTTAAAACCTTTTGTTTCTACATTCTTTGTTTTTTCTGATTATTTAAAACCAGCTATTAGACTTTCAGCGCTAATGGGATTACCTGTTACATATGTCTTTAGTCATGATTCTGTTTTTGTGGGAGAAGATGGACCTACTCATCAACCAATTGAACAATTAGCAATGCTTCGTTCAATCCCTGGTATTAAAGTTTTAAGGCCAGCTGATGAAACTGAAACTAAAGCCGCTTTTGAATTAGCTATTAATTCAAAAAGAAAACCACATGTTATTGTTACAACTAGACAAAACATAAAATCATTAGATGAAACATGTAAAAAAGAATTTAGATTAGGAAGTTACTTTGTTAATAAAACCGATTCTCCTTATGCTTTAATTGCGACAGGAAGTGAATTAGCTTCTGCTTTAAGAGTTGGTAAAAGATTAAACTTAAATGTTATTTCCGCATCTAACTGAGATGAGAAAATGTTATGAAATCCAAATTACAGTATTTCATTTGAAGCTGGAACTACATTTGGGTGAGAAAAATTAGCTCGTTGCAACGTAGGAATTAATACTTTTGGATTATCAGCACCAGGTGAAAGTGTATATAAACACTTTAAACTTGATTATTTATCAATGAAAGAATTTGTTTTAAATAAATTTCATTTAGTTGATGAAAATCTTGAAGAAGATCTTGAATTAATTGAAGATGATAGTTTTGAAACTATTGAAATAGAGGAAGAAGAATTATTATCTGATTTAGAAGTGCAAGAAAATGAAATTCAAGAACCAATGCTTGAAACTATTGAAGTTGAAGATTTAAGTTATATAGATGATTCAAGTAATGAAGTAGAAGAAAGCTACAATGAAAATGAAATACTTAATGATACAATTATTTCTGAAACAATAGAAGAAATGATTGAACAACCAACAGAAGAATTTTTTGTGCCTGAAACAATGGAAGAAGAAATAGTTGAAGAAGTAACTTTAGAACCTACAATGGAAGAACCGGTTGTAGAAGAATTTCCAATGGTAGAAGAAGTAGCGATAGAAGAACCGATTGTAGAAGAAGTTATTATTACTCCTAAACAAGAGAGTGCAATTTGCGGTAAAAATTCTGATTGCCAATTAAAACAAGTTGAGCACCACCATCATTTAATGAAAGAAGAAAAACAATCTAATGCAAATTATGTATGTTTTAATGATGCCTGTGTAGATGTAGCTGCAAGCAATGAGAAATCAAGAAATAAAGAAAAATAAAATTTCAAAATTTTCACTTAAAAATTTTGAAAAATATTATAAATTCTCAATTTATGATATAACAATTAGCTCTATATTTTTAGCAATTTATTTGGGGCTAATTTTTTTATTAAAACTTACAATCTTTCAATCTAAACTTAACTTACAATTTGATTATATTTTTTATATTATATTTGGAATTATTTTAGGTCCAATTAAAGGAAGTATACTAGCAATAGCAGCAGATACTTTAAATCTTATAATTAAAGGAATAATTTTTTTCTGAATGTGAGAATATGCAATTATTCCGCCAATTATTGTAATAATTAGCTGATTATTTATGTTTTTTTATCATGAAAAAAGTAAATTAAGTTTATCGATTTTATTAGTTACAATAATTGCTGCAAGTGCTTTTTTACTTATTATTTTCCTTTTTGAAATAAACAAACCTAAAAGTAATTCATTTATTCAAAACAATCAATTTGATAAAACAATTAGATATTTTTTCAATAAATTTAATGTTACTATTTTCCTTTCTAGTTTTTTAGTTATTTTTTTTATATTTATAACAATTAATACTATTTTATGATTTTTAACTAAAAAGAATATTTATTATTTATTAATTTTTTCTACTTCTTTATTATTTATTATTGTTGTTTTAGCGCGTTGAATTTGAGGGCCAATAGCATTTATTAAATACTATAATTTATTCATAGCTCAAAACACTAAAAATAAAACAATATTTTCAATAGAAGATAGATATTATTTTTATTTCGCTCCAATAGTTTTAAAGGGTATTATTTCAATCCCTATTTATAATCTGTTTTTAATATCAGTATTACCAATAATTTTAAGATACAATAATAATTATCAAAAAATAAAATCAACTACTTGATATTAAAAAACAAATAAAAAAAATCAGCCAATTAATTGCGGCAGATTTTTTTTATTTTAAATTTTTAACTTTTCTAAGTCAGGTCAAATCCCTAAGGAAGAACATTCAATTCCAGTATGTATCATAATAGTAGCTGAAGCTTGACAATTTTCATCAATTGTTTTATTATATTGTGCAACAATATTTTTAGCGACTAAGGCCATTTCTTTATTATTTGAATTCATAAATTTAAAATTATAATTTTCAATATTTTCTTGACCTTTGATAAAATTAATTAATTTTTCACTTACTTTTTTAAATGAACCTTTAATTGTTTTTTTAACCCCACTAAAACTAATGCCATTTTGATTAACTTTTAAAATAACAATCAGTCCAAAAGTGCTTAAAATATATTTTTTAAGTCCTTTTATTCTTCCGCCTCTAATTAAATTCGTTAAATCTTTTATTACTAAATAATTAATTGAATTATCAGAAACATATTTTGCTATTTCAATAATTTTTTCTAATGTATGTCCTTGATCTCTCTTTTTTATTAAAAAATTTCCTAATTCAATAACTTGATCAGCAAAAAAATGATTATCAATCATTATAAATTTATCATTATATTTTTTAGCTATAATTGATACAGTTTGAAAAGTTGAAGATAATGAAGATGATGTTAAAAATACTAAAACATTTTCATACTTATTCGCCATTTCTTCTAAAAGATTTTCGATATTTTCGATAGATGGTAAAGAAGTATGAATATCTTTGTTATTGGCGATTAAATCAACAAGTTCTTTTTTAGAAACTTGATGTCCATTATCTAAATATTGTTTATCATTAATTGAAAATTGAAGAGGTAAAAAACCAAAATTATGCTTTTCTACTTCAGCTTGTGATAAGCCACAAAACGAATCAACTATAATACCTAATTTTTTCATAATTAGTTATTATAAACTATTTTTTATAATTATATACACATTTTATTTTTTTTAAAATTGAAGGCAAAGTTTTGAAAAAATCAATTTCAAAAATAATAAAAATATTATTTTCAACACAAATATTATTTAGTGTTTCAAGAAAAATGATTAATTCTGTATTAGAGTTTAAATTTTTAGTTAACTCTTCAGAAATGATTAAAAATGAAGGATTTATTTCAGCTATATAGTTATAAATTAAATTTCCAAATTTTTCTAAATATATTCCTCATTTATTAAAATTTTTTGTTTTTTTTAATTCCGTATATTGAAATGAAAAATTTTCAAAATTTTCAATTTTAATTGCTATATTTGGACCATCATTATTTAAATTATTATATTTTTTTAAAAAAATATCATCATCTATAATTAAAAAATCATTTCCATTTATTTCGTTTTTTTTATTAATTAAAGAAAATTGATATTCTTTTTTTAATTTGTTTATTAAATAAGATTTATTCTCTAATCGATCAAATGAATTTATTAAAATTTTCGATGTGGTTTGTTTATTTTCTGAAAAAATATAAGCAAAATTTAATTCTTTATTTTCATTTTCCTTTAATAATTGAGCATAATTATATATGTTATTTTTATAAATATCTATTTGATTAATATTTTTTCTTAAAAACTCGTCATCTAAAACGAAAAATTTGTTATTTTCAATAGATTTATTAATAGAAAATTCTACTTTAATTTCTAAATCTTGTAAATTTGTATTGCTTTTTTCGAAAATAAAAGCAAAGTTTTCGAAAAAATAATAATTTTTATATTTTTTCATTTTTTTAATTAAATATGTTTTTAAAAATTGTAATTTTTTTTCTATATTTGATGAAAAAATAAAAATTAATAAATTATTTTCATAAATAATTTTAAATTTTGATAATCTAAAAAATATTTCTTTTTCTGAAATATCTTCAATTATTTTTTCTACATCTTTTTTGTTAAATAATTTATTTTTTGGTTTAAAAATTAAAAATAAATTATTTTTTTTAATAAAATTTATACTTTTAAAATCATAAATTTTATTATCGTTTTTAATTCAATTAATTTTTTTGTTCTTAATTAAAACGTTTTTATTTCTGTATATAATCAAAAATTCATCATTTTTAGAACTAAATAAAAAAACATATTTATTATTTGGAAAGTTTTTAAATGATAATTTTATTTTTTTAATATTAAAGTCTTCTAAATTTTTTAAAAAAATTTGTTTATCTTTTTTTATTAATAAATCGCTAAAATCATTAAAAGTAATTCATTCACCATTACTTAGTTTTGGAATAGAATTAAAAACTTTATTAGCTATATGGTAAAAATTAGAATCGAAAATCCTCAATCTTTTGTTTGATAAATCCAAAACAAGGGGAATAATGACAGAATTACTTTGTGAATTTTTCTTTTGAAAAATGTAAATTTTAAAAATAACAAAAATAATTGAACTTATAACTAATAAAAATAAAATGAAAAATATTATTATAAAAATTTTATCCATATTAAACAATCTTTTCTAATGATTTATGATCTTTTTTAATTTTTTTAATATCATTTATATCTTTAAAAGATATTACAGCAATATCACTTTCAATAGCTAAAACAGTTCCACAACCGAAAGTAAGATGATTAACTAAATCTCCAGCGGATAAATTATTTGTATTTTCAATAGTCGAATATGATAATTTTCCATTTTTATCAAACTGAGTAAATGTTTGTAATTTGAAAGATTTTATATCTAATTCTTTAACAAATCTAGATGTTTTGTAAATGCTATTTTTTTTATCATCTAAAAAGTTTCTACTTGAATTAGAAATAAATAATCTTTCTTTAGCCCTTGTAATACCAACATATGCCAATCTTCTTTCTTCTTCGATTGCATCAGGATTATCTAATGCTTTTCTATTAGGTAAAATTCCTTCTGACATTCCTACTAAAAACACATTATCAAATTCTAAACCTTTTGAGTTATGAATGGTCATTAAATTAATAGATGTTGAAACATCACTTGAATTTAAATCTGTAAGCATTGAAATATCTGATAAATAATCTGATAAATTTTTTGTTGGATTTTGTTTTTCTCAATTTCTAATAGATTGTAAAAGCATTTCGTATGTTTCTTTAGATTCTTTTATTTCAAAAAGATTTTGTGAAGGATTATTAAAAGTTGAAAAATAATTTATGGCTTTTAAAAATTTATCAATAACAACTGAAATTTTTTGATTTTGTTTAATTAGCATTTTAGCTCTATTTACTTTATCTAAAAAAGAATGAAGCTCTAATTTAACACTTTTTTGTAATTCAAGATCTTTATTTTCAGCATTAAAAACTCTAAAATATTCAATTAAGGTATCAAAAAGACTTAAATTTCTTTTTTTAGCATAATTATTCATTTTTTGGATTGATCTTAAACCAATTTTTCTTGATGGGACATTTATAATTCTTGTTAAAGCTATAGTTGAGCCATTATCTATCACTTTTAAATATGCAATTACATCTTTAACAATTTTTTTTTCATAAAATTTTTGTTGACCTAAAATTTTAAAAGGGATATTTTCTTTAATAAATTGTTCTTCAAAATAACGAGAATAAAAATTAGAACGATATAAAACAGCTATATTTTTTAATTGTGATTTTTTCTTTTTAAGTTCATTTATTTTACCAACAACTCACCTTACTTCGCTTTCGATATTAAGTCCTTGATAAAATTCAATATCTTCAGAATGTTCTTTATCAGTAAATAAATCATTATCTACTTTTATTTTGTTGTTTTTAATTAATTTATTAGCTGAATTTAAAATGTTTTTAGTAGAACGATAATTTTGAGCAAGTTTAATAGTATGAACATTTTTTATTTTTTTATGAAAATCATTAATTAATTTAGCATCAGCACCACGTCAGGAATATATTGTTTGATTAGGATCGCCCACAACTGTTACTTTATTATTATCAGAAATTAAATGTTCAATAATTTGTAATTGAATAATTGAAGTATCTTGAAATTCATCAATTAAAATATGACTATATCTATTTTTTCATTTATTAGCAATATTGGGAAAGTTTTCAAATATTTTAAGCGTATATAACATTAAATCATCAAAATCTAAAACTTTAATTTTTTTTAACTCTAGTTCATAATGTTTATATATTTCATAAATCATTAATTCTTTTTCGGTTAAATTTTCACTATTTATATTTTCAGGAAATTTTTGTAAATTTTTTCATTTAGAGATTGTTTCTAGTGCACTTGAATAACTTATATCTTTAAAGTTGTAATTCAATTTTTGGTAAATAGATTCTAGAATAATTTTTTGATCAGTTGTATCTAAAATGTCGAAATTTGAATTAAAATCTTCAAGAATTTTAATTTCTCTTCTTAAAACTAAATTACAAAATGAATGAAAAGTAGCAATTAATGGTCTTGTATTTTTTTCAAATAAATTAACAAGTCCTTCAACTCTTTCGCTCATTTCATTAGCCGCTTTATTAGTAAATGTTACAGCTAATATTTTTTGCGGGCTAGTAATTTTGCTTTCTATTAAATAAGCAATTTTTCTTGTTAAAACACTTGTTTTTCCACTTCCTGCACCAGCTATAATTCTTAAGTGTCCTTTATTATAAACAACAGCTTTTTTTTGATTTTCATTCAAATCTTTTATTAAAGGGTTTAATTTTTCGTCCATTTTTTCTCCTTTTTAATTCATTATTTCAATAGATTCTCAATTTAATTCTTTAGGTTTTAAACTTTCTGAAATTTCATTTTTAAATTCAAATTTATTTTTATAAACAGTTTGAGTTTGGGAAAAAATATCAATTATACTTAATCGATTTTTTTTAAAAATAGTTAATGTAATAACATAATTACTAAAAACAAAAAAGTTACTAATAATAAAAATTAACCTTAAAACTACTTTAATTTTTAGCGACAAATTCTCAATGTTTTCAATTTTTTTTGTTAATAATTCTTTGTTTTTTGAAAAACTTTTAAATTCTTCTGGATTTATAAAAATAAGAAATAGCAAAATTATGAATATTCAATTTAATGAATAAAAAATTTCTTTTTTTATAATATTTTTTAAATTAATTTTTTTAGTATTTCCGTTTAAATTTACAACTTGTAATTTTGTAATTATTTTTCCAATAGTTTTTCCTTTTGAAAAAAATAAAGGAATAATCAAGTGTAAAAATAAAATAATTGATATTTCAAATAAAAATCATAAATAATAAAAAATATTAAAAATAGGATCTACTTTATCATTTTGAAAATCAAATTTAAAAAAAACTAAAAAAGTTATTAAAAAAGTTATAAAAATAAAAATAAAAATATCAATAACGCCTGATAAAAATCTTATTTTATAACTAGCTTTTAAATACTTTTTCAATTTTTTACAACTTTCTAGTTAATGTTTGTCATTTATTTGGCGCTAAATCTTTAGATATGATGTTTGTTTCTCATTCATTTTCCAAAAAATATTTATTTATTGAAATATTTATTGAAAATTCGTTAATTCTAAT
The DNA here is from genome assembly GCF_000701825.1 of Mycoplasma collis ATCC 35278. Taxonomy (GTDB): domain Bacteria; phylum Bacillota_I; class Bacilli_A; order Mycoplasmatales; family Metamycoplasmataceae; genus Mesomycoplasma_A; species Mesomycoplasma_A collis. The sequence goes on along the minus strand of NZ_JNJY01000013.1, from coordinate 8,361 downwards.
AGTTTTAAGATTTTCATAATATTTCATGGTTGAAATAGGGATTGGTGTTTTAAAAATTAATCTTTTTATTTTGTTATGTGATTGCGAACTAAGTAACAAAGGAACAAAAAGAGCTAGTGTGTAAATTTTATTAAATTGAATTTCATATATGAATTCAGGATTATTATTTTTAACGTAATTTTCAATATTATTTCAATCTTTGATTAAAGCATTTGGATTTGTAATTATGCTTTTATTATTTCATTCACTAATTAAAACATGATGAATATAAACAAAATTTTTTAAATTTAAAATTATTTTATAAATTAAATCGATTCAAATTTTTTGGTTAGATGGGTTAGTGATTTGGATTTTATTTTTAATTTCTATAAATTTAGTTCTGTTAAAAAATTTATTAAAAAATACTGGCAAAATATAAGCTAAAACATTTTTGTTTTCACTAATTTTTAAAATTTTTTTCTCTTCAATTCTTTGTCTTAGATCAAAATCTAAGTAACCTTTATATGAAAGACGAAATTCTAATAAATCAACAGAAAATTGTGTTGAATATTTAATAAACATCTCAACAAAGTTAGTTTCAATTTTCGCCCCAGCAGAAACAAAAACAAAATATTCGCCTTTAGCCATTGAAAGCATTTTATAAAAATCATTAAAAAATATTTGTCTTTTATCGTTGATAATAATTTTTAATTTTTTCATCATTGAAGTTTTGTAAAAGTGTAAAATCTCTAATTCTTCAGCGCTAGGTGAGTTAATAACTAATATAATTTCAAAATTTTTTGATGTTTGTTTAGAAAGAGAATCTAACAAATTATGAATTTCATTTTTTTGTTTATATACAGAAAGTAAAATAGATAATTTCATTTTCCCCTTAAAAATTTAAGTTTTTAAATTATTTGGTGTTCTAGGAAATGGTATTGTATCTCTGATGTTATCAATTCCTGTTATAAACATAATTAATCTTTCAAAACCTAAACCAAAACCTGAACTGCCAGCATTTCCAAATCTTCTAAGATCGAGATATCATTGCATTTCTTCTTGAGAAATATTTAATTCATTAATTCTTTTTTCTAATTTTTTATAGTCATTTTCTCTTTGAGAACCACCAATTAATTCACCAATACCTGGTACTAGCATATCAAAAGATGCTACAGTTTCTTTATCTTCATTTTCAAACATATAAAATGCTTTTATATTTTTAGGATAATTAACAACAAAAACCGGTGTTTTAAAAACAACTTCGGCTAAATATCTTTCATGTTCGGTAGCTAAATCAGTTCCAAATTTAATATCTTTTTCTTCAAATTGTTCTTTTACTTCATTTAAAATTTTGATAGCATCTCTATATTCGATTATATTTACCTTTGAATCTACAAAATTATTAAGTTTTTGAATTATTCCAGGGCTTGTTGTGCTATCTAAAAAAATAAATTCAAATTTATTAATTTCTAAAGTATTTTTTATAACTTTTTTTAACATTTCATCAGCTAACTCAATTACTTGTTTAAGATCATAAAAAGCAACTTCTGGTTCAACCATTCAAAATTCTGCTGCATGTTTTTTGGTGTGTGAGTTTTCAGCTCTAAAAATTGGTGCAAAAGTATAAACTTTTTTCATTCCAGTTGCATATGCTTCAGCGTGTAGTTGTCCTGTTACTCCTAATTTTGCAGTTTTCCCAAAAAATTTTTTTTCACTTTCATCATCAATCACAAACATTTCACCAGAACCTTCACCATCATTTGAAGTGATTATTGGAGCAGCTAAATTTATAAATCCTTTACTATTGAAAAAATTATGAATTTGTAATGTAAGAGTTGAACGAATTAACATTATTGTTTTAATAATTTTTGTTCTATGTCTTAGATGTGGGATATCTCTTAAAAACTCCATTGATATTTCTTTTTTTTGAATAGGAAAATCTTCATCAGTATTTTTTAAAATATTAAAATTTTTAGCTTCAAGCTCAAGATTTTGATTTAAATTTTTTGATTTTGTTAAAATACCTTCAATCATAACAGCTGCACCTAATCTAGTTTTATCGACAATTTCTAAATCAATATCGCCATTTTTTAAAACTATTTGTAAATTTTCAACTGTTGATCCATCATTTAAATCTAAAAATTTTATTTTTAAATTACCTCTTAAATTTGTCACTCAACCTTTAATTTGAATGTTTTTTCCTTCAAATAAATGTGCTTCTGAAATTATTTTTTTTATCGAAAACATATTCACCTATCCTTCTATTATTATTTATTTTAAATTTTACTATATTTTTAGCTTTTTAATATTCTAAAAATAAACATTTATATTTTTTAATTTTAAAAAAATTGATTTAATATAAATATTTATTTTTATTAAAAATTATTAATAATATATATAATTATTTAATTATTTTTTTACCAAAAATAAATATAATATTAAAATATAATTTTGTTTTTTAAAATAATAAAAAAATTAAAAATAAATTTAAGAAATTAGGAATAAAACAAATATGAAATTTAAAAAAAATTTTAATTATGAATTTAGTGATTACAACGATAATTTTTTAGTAACTTTAAAAAAGCGTCCAATTAAAATTTTAATGATTTTTATTAGTGCTTTTTTATTTGCGTTTGCTATTAATATTATTTTAGCTAAATCAAAAACAATCCCAACAGGTTTAACTTCACTCCCAACAATTATTGTTTATATCGTCCCAGAAACAAAACCATATTTTGGTCTTATGTTTTTCGGTTTCAACATCCCTTTAATAATAATTTTTTGAAATAAAATAAAAAAGAAAATAATTTACCTTTCAATTTTATGAATTTTTTTTCAAAACATTTTTAATTTAATTTTTACACTAATTCCTGAGTTAACAAACTGATTAAATGATCATTTTTCAGTTTCAAAAGAATTTGATGAAATGGGGGTAGATGAAGCGCTTAGGCAAAATAAAAATATTTGACCAATTATTTACTATACATTTATAGGTTCTACAATAGTCGGCCTTTCATTAGGTATAGCTTGAAAACAAGGTGCTACAAGCGGTGGAACCGATTTTATAAGTTATTATTATTCAAGAAAAAAACAAAAATCAGTGAATAAAGTAATAATGTTAATAAGTTTATTAATATTTGTTTTTTCATTTATATTATTAATAATTTTTACTAAAATTGACTTAGGTGATACAAAAATTTATAAATTTTTTGGGATTCAAGCCTTTTCTACAATAACATATATTTTTGTAAATAGTTATTTTTTAAACATTATTTATCCTAAATATAAAAAAGTTGAAATAGATATTTACACAACAGAACCTGTAAAAATAATTGATTATTTCAAAAAAATCAACTATTGACATTCATATAATTTATGAACTGGGTTTTCAGGATATACAGGAAAAAAAATCTATAAAATTAAAACTATTTGTTTGTATTTAGAATCTAATTGACTTCTTTCTGAAATTTATAAAATAGATTCAAAAATTTGAGTATCTTTTAAAAATATTCAAAAAATAAAAGGTAACTTTAACACTTCAAGAGTGGACTAAAATGGCTATTGCGATTATTGCGGAATACAACCCTTTTCATTTTGGGCATAAATATCAACTAGATTATGTAAAAAAACACTTTCCTAATGATGAAATAATTGTTATTTTATCTGGTAATTATGTTCAAAGGGGAGAAATTGCGATTAAAAGTTTTGAAGAAAGAAAAAATATAGCACTAAAATTTGGAGCAAATAAAGTAATTGAATTACCTTTTGAATATGCAACTCAAGCTGCTCATATTTTTGCTCAAGGAGCAATTAAAATTATTTATCAAAATAAAATTGATAAACTTATTTTTGGAAGTGAAAGTAATGATGTAGATTCTTTATTTGAAATAGCTAATATAATAAAACATCAAAATCAAGAATATAAAAAAAAATTAAAATTTTATTTAAAACAAGGATTTTCATTCCCTAAATCTAATTATGAAGCATTAAAAGAATTAACAAATAAAGAAATAATACTACCTAATGATATTTTAGCTTTAGAATATGTAAAACAAATAGTTGAAAATAATTATCCAATTAAAGTTTACAGTCACAAAAGAACTATAGAATATAACAGTGATGAAATAAATGGTATTTATACTTCAGCTTCTAATATTAGAAAAATGGTTTGAAATAATCAAGATGTTTCTAAGTTTGGTCCAATGGATTTTACAACTATTTCAAATAAAATAGAAAGTTATTACAAAGATTTTCAAACAATAATTAGAAATACATCAAAAGAAAAACTAGCTTCTAATAAAATGATTTCTGAAGGAATGGAAAATCTTTTTATTAAAAACATAGATTCTAAAACATATGAAGAATTTGTTGATAAATGCACTTCTAAAAGATATACTTCTTCAAGAATTAAAAGAGTTATTTTATATTTATTATTAAATAAAGGTTATCCAAAAAATTAAAATAAGGAGAAAACAAATGTTATTAAAAGATAAATTTTTAATTGTTTTTTTAACAATTATAACTTTAGGGTTAATTTGAATATACTGAAGCAAATTAAAAAATAAAACACCAAATAATGAGCTTTCTAGCGAAAATAAATCATCAATAAAACTAAGTGAATTATTTGATTCTATCGGTGGAAAGTCAAATATTTTAAAAGTAGAAAACACACATAAAAAAGTTAAAATATTTTTAAATGACATTTCACTTGTGGATAAAAATAAAATTAGTAAAATCAAAGAAATTTCAGGCTTAGTTTTATCAAATAATTCTATTACATTAATAACCGGCAATAATGCTAGTTACTTAAAAAATGAAATTGAAAAATTAATATAATATCTTTTGAATAGGTGGTAAAATGCAAGATAATTTTCAAATTAAAAAAGAAAAAAAGAAAAAATATAAAAAAATTCTTGATAATCTTCATAAATTCGATAAATTAGATACTTCACTAAAAACAAAAATTAACAACACTAGTTTTTTTGATTTATCTAAAATTTTAGATGAAAAAAGTATAGAGTCAATTTATGCAAGAGAAAATTTTAAAGTATCTTTAAATAATAAAGAATTAGATAATCTTTTAAAAGATTTAAAAATTACTAAAAATTTTGATGAAGTTGTTTATGTTTTTAGAAAAAGAAACGAAGCTTTAAATGAAAAAATTCAAGAGCAACTTGTAGTAAATTTTAGTGATACAGTAAGAAATCTTTGTTCATATATTGAAGATAAAATAAATAAAAATAATAATAAATGAAAGAAATTTCATGCTCAAGCTAAATCATTAAACGCAGAAAGAAATATTTGACCTATGCAAATAGGGGTTTTATTCGTTTCATGCTTAGTTGATAACAAAGAAATTTTTGCGCCACTTTTTTTTAAAGAAGTTAATATTGAAATTAATAACGGGCAAGCTGAATTATTTTCAAATGGTGATTTAAAAATTAACGAAAAATTACGTTGATTTTTAGAAAAAAAAGATTATCTTTTTGATTTAGATTTTGATATTTCTCAGCTTAGTTTAAAAAAATTAGAAGAAAACTTAAAAACAATTTGATCAAATTACAACATTAAAACATTTAAAGGCGCACTAATTGATGCAAATTCCGAAATATTATATGATTCAAATTTAAATTTTTATTCTGGTATGGTTTTAGGTAATTTCAATTCATTTAATAATCATCAAAGAAAAATTATGGAACAAATTATTGAAAATGATGAATTTGATGAACTTTTAGAAGTTGAACTTGATAAAAGAATTTATAAAAATCGTGTAAATAATTTTTTAGTAGATGATAATTTAAATTTAGTAAAAATTAATAAAACTAATTTTTCACAAGACAAAGCAACTATTTCTGCATTAAATCAAAATACAATAATTTGAGGTCCTCCAGGAACTGGAAAAAGTCAAACAATTTCTAATATAATGGCTAATATTATTTTTTATAATAAAAAAGCACTTATTACTTCACAAAAAAAGGCAGCTTTAGATATTTTAAGATCTAGAATGGGTGAATTATCTATTTTTTGTTTGTTTGTTTTAAATGATAAAACAATGAAAAAAACAAAATTTTATGAATCAATAATGAAACTAATTGACAAATTAGAAAATTTTTCTCAAACTAAAAAGCCAGAATTATTAAAAATAATTTATGACGATGAAAAAAAACATGTTGATTTATTAAGTAAAATAAAAACTAATATTAATTTTGAAAAAGATTTAAAAACATTTTCATTTTTAAAAAATAAAAAAAGTGATTTATCACAAAGAACAATTGAACTTCTTTATGAATTAAGTAAAAATATTCATCTTAATCCGACTAAATCATCAAAAAAAATAAAAGAATTTAAATTTGAATTGTTAGAATGTTTAAAAAATAAAAAATTATCTAAATTTAAAAAATTATTTTATAAATTTAGTAAAGATATTAATAGAGATGCTAATATTATTTTTGAAGATTTTTCAAACTATAATGGATTAATAAGTGAATTAACAGATAAAATCGTTGACATTGAAAAAGAAAAATTATTAAATATTAATGATTTTTATAATCACATTTTTACAAAAAATAAAATAGATATAACTGATGAGAAAACAATTGTTAATTATACTATTTACAATTTATTTAAGAAAATTCAAGATTTTATTCAAAATAAAGAAAATAAAAAATTATATGATCGTTTTAGATATGCAGCCAAAAATGGATGAAGAAATCCATATAATTTCATTTCAGATCACTACACTATTATTAAATTATTATTCCCAATTATCATAACTTCAGTTGAAACAGAATTAACAAAATGAAATAAAAATGAATTTGACTATGTTATTTTAGATGAAGCATCACAAATTTTTATTGAAAAAGCTATTCCAATGTTATATCTTGGAAAAATAAAAGTTTTTGCAGGTGATGATAAACAAATGCAACCATCAAGTTGATTTTCAACTCGTAGTAATGAAGAAGATATTGAATTAGGAGATACTGATTCGATTTTAGATTTTGCAGTAAATAAAGGTGTTTATTCGATTTTACTAGATAAAAATTATCGTTCAAATTATGCTTCATTAATGACTTTTTCTTCTAAGCATTTTTATAAATCAAAATTAGATGTAATTGACACTTATAAAAAAAATAAAGAAAATCCTATCGAAGTTTATAATATTGATGGAAAATGGGAAAAATCAATTAATTTAAAAGAAGCAGAACTTATTGTTGAATTAGCTCAAAAAAACTTAAATAAATATCCGAAAATTATATTACTCGCTTTTAATAGAGCGCAAATAGATTTAATTGAAAACATCATATTTAATAAATATCCAGATTTAGAAAAAGCTATAAATAATGAGCAAATATTGTTAAAAAATATTGAAAATATTCAGGGTGATGAAGCTGATTTACTTTTAATTAGTGTTGTTTATGATAATACAACTATTTTATCTTCTACATATGTTTGCCGTCGTGGTGGGGAAAATGCACTAAATGTTGCAATTTCAAGAGCTAAAAGTAAAATAATAGTAATTAAATCTATTGAAGCTGATTCGGTTAATACAATTAATGAGAGCAATGATTTTAGAACATTTAAAAATTGACTTTCATTTTTAGAATTAACTAATAGCGAAAAATTAAATTATTTATCTTTAGAAAGTGAAAAAAATAATACATTAAATTCTTACACTGATATTGAAAATGAATTTAGATTAAACGTAATTGAAAAAATTGAATCTCTTGAAATTTTTAATATAAATAATTTAAAAATTGAAAAAAACTATATTATTGGAAGTAAAAAAATTGATTTAGCTATTTTGAATTCCAATAATTTATTTATAATGGGAATTGTATTAAATCATTTTTATAGTTATAATAACTATGAAGAATATATTATTTTTAACGATAATATTAAATTTTTAAAATCTAAAAAATATTCTATTCATGAATTAAGTGAAATAAATTGAATTTTAAATGAAGAAAAAAATATTAGTAAAATAGAAGCAAAAATTCATAAAAAATTAAATGACTTAATTAACTAATTAAAACAAAAAAATAATAATATAAGAAATCTAAATTTTAAAATTATATTTAAAATTTAGATCCTAAAATAAACATTCAAGCGCAACACTTTTGTGTTTGTGCTTTTATTTTACAATTTTTTATTAAATAAACAAAATATTTATAAAAAAAGCAATAAAAAAAACACACCCTTTTACGGCTTTTTTAATAAAAAACATATTTTTATTAAATAAATAAATTATTTTCTTCTTTTATTAATTGATTTTTTGCACTTTCTCAGTTAAATATTTCTCTAGGCATATTATTAATATTGTCTTCTAATTTTTGAATTTCTTTATCATTTAAAGAAGAGAAATCAAATCCTTTTTTATAAAGT
>NZ_KL370827.1:8286-25904 GCF_000701825.1 Mycoplasma collis ATCC 35278 | reverse complement strand
TCTATTACTTCAATTGCTAAATTATTACTAAATCTTTGATATTTAACAAAATTTAAATAAGGACAAAAGGAATAAATAATCTTGTTTTTTTCAGGCTTGAAATAGTATCTAATTCTAACTTCTAATAAACCGTATTTGGTTTTTATTTTCCTATTTCTAAAATCTTTTACTTGTCATTTTTCATTTTTTCTTTCTTCAGAATTAAAATATTTATTATCTTCATTTATAATATTTTCTTTTAATTCTTGCAAGTATTTTTTATCATTAAACTTTTCTCAATTAGCAGCTTTGTACATACCTTCCTCTATATAAAAAATAATTTTTTATCAATAATTTTATTTAAATATATTTTAAATTAAAATCAATATGAAATATTTTATTGACTGAAAAAATGCAAATAAATAATAAAAAAGCGGGTTTAATTCCGCTTTTTTATTACATCTCCATTTCATCTTCTTCTTCTCGTTCTATTTGTTCGATTATTTCATTTTCTTCGCTTTTTCAAGTGTGTTCAAAATCTTTTAAATCAGCTCTAACTTCAGCGCCTAATGCTCTTAAATCTCAAATTAAATCTTCATTAAGTTCATCACTTATCACATAATTAACTAAACTTAAATTAGTAATTTCATTTCAAAATTTTTTATGACAATATTTTAAATTTGGAAGTGGTTTATTATTTTTTAAATGAACTTCCACAAAAGAAACTAAAGGTGGTTCATAATCTAATAAATTACTTATTAATGATTTTGAAATTTCTCTTATTTGATTTTTTGTAAAATGATTTGTAGTTAAAAAAATATGTGAATTTTTATCAACAATTTTTTCTAAATCAATTCTTTTAATTGAAAAAATTTGTGTAGTATCTACATAACTATCTTTAGTTAATAAACCTTTATTAGCTGCTGGAATGAAAATTTCACCTTGATATTTTTCTTTTTTGTTGCCATTTGCATCATATGCACTTCTAGCTTTTATATAAAAATATTCATCATAATAATCATCATAAAAAATAATAATTGGTCTATGCTTTAATGGATTTAAATTTCTATCAAAAATAATAGATTTTTTCCCATCTGTATAAATTGGTTTGTATTTTGGTAAATTATCGCTCATATTTTCTCCTTTAAAAAGTAATAATTAAATTATACAGCATTTAAAAATTGAAATAAAAAACCAAAGCAATTAAGCTTTGATTTATTTTATTTTTTTACCTTGACCATATCTATTATATAGATATAAAATAATACCTATTACTGAGATTATAGATACAATTACAAGTGGAATTAATCAATATAATCTTTTTTTATTATTTATTTTTTTAATTAGATTTTCTGATTTTTCATCAATTTTTTGCTCTTGTAAAATCTTTTCTATTTTACTTTCATCATCTAGTTCTGGATCTTCATAGGGATTGTAAGTTAAATCATCAGCCCTTTTCATATTATTTAAAATTTTTAGTTTTAGTTTATTAAAAATTAAAAAGTTTTTAGGACTTAATTCTATTTCTACAACATTAATTTTATTAACTTGAATTAATTGATTTAAAATTTCATCTCAATCATTAAACTCTAGATATTCTTCATAATTCATATCATATTTTTTTAATTGTTGATTTAAATCGGCTATTATTTTATTTTTTAATTGTTCTTTATTTGATATATTAGTTTTAATAGTTGAAAGTTTAATATTAAGTAAATCTTGCTCATTTGGTATTGTTACATTGTCAACTGCATTAATTAATTTTATAATTTTTTTACCAATGAAATTAGATTTACTATTCGCAATAGCTTCTAAATTTAATAAAAATTCAGCAATATTTTCATTATCTTTTTGATAAACTATTTTAACGGCATTTTTAACAACACTTTCTAAATTAGAAATTTTTCATTGTTGATTATACTTGAATTTTGTATCAATTTTTTCGCTTAAAATATCAACAATATATTTTTCAGCTTGTTTTTGATTTGTAATTCCTTTTAAATTAATTAAGTCTAATTTTAGATTTTCAAAAATATTAATAATGTCATTTTCGTTACTTTTTTCAGTATCTAAAATTTTTATATTTACATCATTTTGATTAAACTCTAAATAAACTTTATAAAAATTTTCAAATAAATAATAATCATTTTCATATTCTTTTTTAATAAAAAATTGAATAGTTATATGATATTTTTCGTCATATGAACTTGGGTGATATTTTATTTTTCAGTAAGTTTTATCACTATCTTTAAAATCATTTAAATACGTGTTTAATGGTTGCTTTCTAAACTCGAGTTGACTTTGACTTTTAGCAAATTCTTTTAGCTCATTTAGCTTAATTACTGGGTTTATAACTATTTGATTTTCATTTTTTTTGATAACATCATTTTTAAGTTTTTTATCATCATTTAATTCGCTATCTTCTAATAATTCATCAGGAATTTTTTCACCTTTAAAATATAAATTATCAATAACTATTTCCTCTAAATCAGGTTCAATTAAATAATCATCAATAATAATATTATCATCTTTAATTGCGAATTGAATTACTAGTTGTTTTAAGCTATTATTTCAAGTATAACTAGTTTTAACTTTTTCTTTATAATCAAAATTTTTCAAATAATTATTTATATTTAATGATTTAAAAAATTCTTCTTTTGTAGTAATTTTAGCTGCTTTTCTTAATTCAATTTCATCAACTTGTGGACTAATATAAATTAAATCTCTATAAAGTGTTTCATTATTATAGCTAAAAGATATATATTCTTTTCAAAATGATAAAACTTGTTCATAACTAAATTTTTCAATTTGTTCTTTATTATATTTTTTAATTTTAGCTAAATAATTTGCTAAATGAACACCAGCTACACTAGTTCAAAAAGGTTTAACTTTTTCATTAGCAAAACTATCTGTAAATAATATATCAGGCTCATTATCACCTATTTCAATTATTTTATAACTATCAATTCCTTCGGCTGTTCTCGATGTAAATAATCAAATTCCAGAACTTGAAAAATAGTTTTTATCATTAGTAGAAAATTTTGTACTTGCCCCATTTACTGAAGTGTTAGTGTTTTTTTCTGTATCATTTGTTAGCTCAAAATTTTTTCTAATGTTTTTAACTTTAAATCTTTTTGTAATTGAATTTGTAACTTGTTTTGGTTTTTCTTCATTATCGACTGAAGGTTCAATTAATGTTAAATTAGCTCCCTTTCCTAAAACTGCGGCTTCAGCGATAAAACCTCATTTATATTTATGAACTGGCATTAATTTAAAATTAATATCTAGTGGATCTTGTAAAAATCTTGTATTGTTTGGTAATTTTTTATCATTACCAAATTCAACTCATACAAGCTGTTTTTTTGTTCCAGTATTTGCATCAATTAATGGATCATAATTTGGATTTACAATTTTTTCACCTTTTTCATTAACAAGAGGTTCTTTTGTTTCAGGGTTTAATAAATAAGGTTCAATTAATTTTTGTTGTTCTGAATTATTTTTAGGATCTCAAGCAAATCACTTAGCATTTAAAATATTATTAATTGATTCAATTACAATATCAATGTAATATTTTTTTAATTCAATTTCATTTTCTTGATTAATATCAGATTTTTTATATTTAATAACTTCTATTCGATATTCATTAGAATTTTCTTTTTCATCATCATCACTTTTTTTAGATAATCTTAAATCTTCAAGTTTATATTCAAAATGCTTATCTAAAACATCAACTTTTTGTCCATTAATAAATAAAATTTCATCTTCCTTTTCTGTAGTATAAAATTTTACATCAACTAATGCATTATATTTTTATTTTCCACCATATTCTTCATAAACATTATTTATTAATTTTTCAGAAGTGGGCGGAAGTATTTGTTTTGGAACATCATTTACTAATTTTCCATTTGTAACATTTGTTAAATCTAAATATTTAGAAGGAATAATTTGCAATCTATTTTTTAAATTTCTTTTTTTAGCTATTTCAGTTAATGAAAAATTAATTTTAACATTTTCAGCTAACATAATTTTTTCGCTTTGATTATTTAGTGGATTATTAAAGTAGAAATAAAAATCAACTAAGCTTTGTTGTTCTGTAGATTTTTTTATATCATAACCAAAAGTTCCATTATATTCTTGTGGTCTTTTGTTATGGTATTCTTGTAATTTTTGTAATAAATATTCTTTATTTGATTTAGTATTTTTTTCTGTTGGTTTTGGTGTGTTAATTCCTAAATAATAACCACTATCTGATAGCGAATTAATTGTTCCATTAGTTTTTGCAAATTGATTATTAAAAGCAGCTTTTTCATTTTTTAAATAATCGTCAAGTTTTTGTGATTTTGCTTTTCTTGTAACATTTTCATATTGATAATCAAAATCAAAATCAATTTTAATTTTAAATTCAGTTATTTTATCACCTAATAAAACTTTGTCTTTTATTGTACTTGTATATGTTTCCCATTTTAAACAACCTAAATAAGGGCCACCGTGATGAGAGCAATAACCTTTATTCTCTGTTCTTGAACCAAAATCCATTTTAAATTTTACTTTTAAATTTAAATTTTTAATTTTTAGATTTTTAATTCTATAGTCACCACTATTGTGTTTTAAGTGAATTTCATCATTATATTTTTGAATAATACTATTTTTAATAGAATATCTTATATCTCTTAATATAGAAGGGTTATTATAAAAATAGCTATTTCTAGTTTTAGATTTATATTCTTCATCACTAGCTTGATAAACATATGAAACATTTTTTAGTTTAATATCTAAATGATCAACCCACCTTTCTAATCCATTTTTTTCCTTAATATATCAAGTATCATTAAAATTATGTTTTGCAAACGAACCATCATCTATATTTTTTTTATCTCAGCTAGGATCATTTATATAGTGTTTTTGGTTATACTCGGTGTTTTCATAATTTTTTTGTCAAAGTTTATTTAATTTTACATTAGCACCAAGTCATTCATCGTGGTTTTCATTATAAAAAAGATAATAACCTCACGTTTTAGTGTTAGCTCATTGTCTTGTGTATATTGAAGATGCTTTTTTAACAACATCACTTTTATCTTGAACTATATAAGTGAATGCTGGCACTAATGAAGATGAAGTAGCTAAACCTTCATCATTTCAATGAAGAATTCCAGCAAAATCCGTCAATTGATAACCACTAGGTCTTCAAGTAAATTCATTACTATATTTTATTGTTTTTGAATAAGTTGGTTCTTCAATTTTTTTATAATTAGTTTGAGAACTTAAAGCTATAGAAGATAATAGAATAGTTGTTGGCAAGCCACTTAAAATAAGTAATGTTTTTTTAAACTTCATTATTTTTCTTTTCCTTATATTTAATCATTTTATTAATATTATCTTCTTCTACTTCACCAAATATATCAGTTTTTGAAAATGAATCATAAGTATCTTCATATTGTTTAACTTCGGCTTTTAAAATATTATTTAATTTTTCTAAATTTTTAGCAAAAGTATTATTAAGTTCTGTAAAATAATAACTTTCTTTTAGGGCTTTAGTTGATGGTTGATTATAAACTTCTTTATTTAATTCAACATTTTTAAACATAATATTTAAAATTCAATTTAATTTTAAATTAATGATTTTATCTTGCTGAACTATTTTGTTTTCTAATAACTGTAATTGTTTATGAATAGCAACATTTGATGCAAATTGTGATTTTCTAATTGCATAAAAAAGTTCATCTTTAACATTTCTAATGATTTTTTTATTTTCAGTTTCTGTAATATGCGAAATTAAAATATCACACATCACCTGATTAAGTGATTTGCCTTGTTTATTAATTGAATCTTTTCAATTATTAAAAATAGTGATATTTTCTTCTTTAATAAATTTTCCGTTAAATCTAGCTCCTTTATTATTCATTTACTCTTTTATCTCCTTGTCTAAAATATAAATCTTTTTCATACTCATTAAAATAACTATCAACAATAAATCTTTGATTTGGGCTAACACTAAATAAAAATTCCCCTATTTTAGCACCTGAAATAAATAATTTTTCTTGTTGTGTTAGTCCACCTGAATTTTTATATAATTCATCTACAATATCAATATCTTTTGATTTTAAATTACATATAATTGCATATTGTGAATTATCAATAATAGCTTCAGATTTTCTTTTTGCTTCTCCAGAGACAGAAAAATCTCTTGGATTTTGTGTAGTTGCAATAGCTCCACCATTAAACTTTCTAATAGTTTTTCAAGTACTTGACATAATATCTAATGCATAAGTATTTTTTTCATCAATAAATTTATGTGCTTCATCAACAATAAAAAGAATTTTATTTTTACTATTGATATTATTTGAAATTTGTCCTTGAATAAATGACATCATTAAAAAGAAACTTGCTTGTGATACATTTATTGATGCTGATGCTAATAATGGGGCTACGTTAAAAATAGTAAATTGATTGTTAATTGAAAAATTAGTTTTTCCATTATATAGTTTTCTTAATTTACCTTCTTTTCCAAATTCATAATCAAGTAAATCAAGTAAATCAAGTTTTTCTTGATTTGATAAAACATCACTTTCAAAAATTTCTAATTCTTTAATTAAATCATCAATAATTGGGTATTGTTCATTTTTGTAAGTAGAAATATCTTTAGTAGAATTTATATCAATATTTCATTTTTTATATAATTCTTTTCAACATCTACCTAATGTTCTTATTTGTAATGAAGAAATATCTGGGAAAATACTTTCAAAAAACTTTTCTAAATTTTGCTCGTGTAGCATCATAATTTCACTATTATTTAGGGATGAATTATTATTTTCACCTTCAATTTTATTAGGGTCAAAGTTTTTTTGAATTTGTAATGGGTTGAATGTTGTTTGGAAACCTGAACCTATATTAATTACTGAACCATTAAATTTTTTACCTAGATTTTCATATTCATTTTGTGGATCGATTAATATAACTTTATTACCTAAAGTTAGATTATAAGTAATAAGTTTGTTTGTAATGGTTGATTTACCACTTCCAGAAGTTCCTAAAATAAATAAATTATTATTTTTACGATAATCATTATTTTTAAATTGGTCAAAAAATATTGGTGAATTATCTATTAAACTAGTTGCTAATAAATTATAATTTTCATCATTAAGATGACTAGTAGCAAAAGGTCAACCATAAGCAATATTTGAAGCAATAATTTCTGTTTGATCATCTGTTGAACGTGTTAATTTAAAATAAATACTTCCAAGTCCTTCAAATTGTCTAAACTTTAATTTATTAATTCTGCCATTCATTGATTTAACATTAATTTTATTTTTATCTTCTATTTCTAATAATTCTTTTTTAGTTAATGCTCTATTTAAAAATATAAAATCAGATTCAAAAATTTCTTCACTATTTGAAGAAGCTATATCAACAATTTGATCAAGTGCTTCATATTCAAATAAATTTCTTCTAGAAACAACTTTATTTTTTTCTTCTTTATAATTTGATTCAATACTTCTAATAGTTCTATCAAATCTTTTTTTCTTAGTTTCTTCAGAAAGTTTATCTAAGTTTCAAATTACTATTGAGGGTGAATTAAATAATCTACTTGTTCATAAAGCATCTAATTTAAAAGGGTATTCTCCAATACTTTGAACTGAATATCAATAATCACCAACATTGAAATTATTAGCTCTAAATTTAATTTTTTTCTGTCTAAAATGTTTAGCTAAATTTTTAGATTCTAATGCTTGTTTTAATTCTTGATCTGATAATTTAGAAGCTGGATTTATTACTTCAAGTGTTAAATTTAATAATTTTTTAATACCTAATTGTTTATTTTCTAACTTACAATTAAATAAATTAATTGATAAAAGTTTTATTTGTTTTTTTAAATTTTCAATTGTTGTATCATAAACAATTAAGTAATAAACATCTTTATATTGGTTTTCAAAAATATCTTCTAAATCAGATTGAAAAAAATCATAAATATTTTCTTGAACATCATTATTTTTAGTAATAAAATTTTTTTCTAAATATTCTTTATTTTTTGATAAATTAAATAATTTAGGTATTTTAACAATTGTAACTTTAGAAGATACTAAATTTAAAGTTTTTGTAAAATTATTTAATAATACTTGAATTTCATCTTCATCATAATTTGATAAATCTAAACCATCAATTTGAAGAGCACCAAAATAACCATTTTTAACTTTTATAAAATCTTCTTCAGCTTTTATATAAGGAACTAAATTTTTAGTATTAGCATTTTTTGCTGAAAATGTATATTTTTTAGGCTTGCTTAAAAAAACAAATCATCTATAAATAAAAACATAGCCTTTACATTGTTGTGAAGGGTAGAAAAATATCAAAGGTGATAATATTAAAGTTAAAACAATAAAAGTTATTACTTTAATTATAATTGATAAATCTTCTAATGCAAAAAAACTAACAGCTAAATTAAATAAAAAAATAGCTAGTATTACTGGTAAATCTTTAAGGGTTATAAATCTTCAAAGTTTTAAACCTTTATTTTTTATTCTTTTATTCTGCTTTTTCATTTTCTCCTTTTTCTTGATGTTGTTTAAATTCAATTACAATATTTGGTTGTTCACTGTTATTTAAATCATTTTCAATATTTGGTTGTTCACTGTTATTTAAATCATTTTCAATATTTGGTTGTTCACTGTTATCAACTTTTGGTTTTCTTTTTTGTTCTAAAGCAGAAGATAGTCTTCAACTACCATCGCCATTTCTTTTTCCATAATCAAGTGCATAAGCATTTTTTGTTTTTCTTTCATTTAATTTGTTTTGAATTTTTTCAATTTTTGGTTTTCTTATTTCTTTTAATTCATTTAAACGATTATTTTTATTTAAAATTTTATTTTGTTTTTTAGCGGAAAGTTTACTGAAATTATCTGAGTTAATAATTTTGTTAAGTTTATTTTGTTTTTTATCTATTTTATTAACATAATGTTCACGTCTTTTAGTTCTAAAATTATTAATACCGTGTAATGTATCTGCTGCTCAACCACTTTTTGTATCTGATCAACCAAGACCTAATTCTTTTCTTTGTTCTTTTAATTCTTTTTTAGCTTGATTATATTGAGCTTTAGATATATTTCCTTCTTTATAATCTTTATAAAACTTTTTAAGCCCTATATCTCTTTTAGCTAATGCACCAGTTACTTTAGAACGTGCTTTAAAAGCAAGACCTCCAGCACCAAGTGCAAGTCCTCCAGCAAAAGCAAGAGCTTTTGCAGTACCACCTATCATTCTATTTGCTTCGTGATGTGATTCGGAAATATTTAATAGTTGTGATGCTTCTGCTGCCAATGTTTGAATAGCAAAAAAGCCAGCAATCATAAAGAAAAGTGAAAGCAAACCATTAGCAATAGAATTTAAGACTGATGGTAAATCTAAATTAATATATTTAGAAGCTTGATTTGAATACGCAATTCATATAAAAGCTAATTTAAGTAAAACTTGATAAACAATAATTATCGAAATTTTTCCAACATAGATTTTTTTTCATTGCTTGAATTTTTCACCATTATCATAAACACTTCATATTCCAAATAATGGGGAAACAATAAATAAAAAGAATAATTCTGCAAATTTAATTACAAAAGATGTAAAGATTTTGATTATTGCAATAAAAATAACAATTGAAGCTATTCCAACAAAAACTATTAATTTAATACCTTCGCCAGCGTGTAATTTTTGATAATCACTAAAATTTATTACATTAAAATCTCATTCATTTGGCCCTAAAGCATTTTTTCAATCTTCTTCACTAAAGCTATCAGGTTTATTATTGACAAGAATTAATTTTGTAGGATTTGAAAATTGACCATTTGTCGCCTTTTGAAATAAATCTAAAAAGATTTGTAAAATAATAAATATTGCAAATGTTAAAATTGGGATTAAAATAATTGATGCAATTGATGGGACAATTTTTCTAGTAAATTGAACCAACGTGTTCTCTTCTTGATTTGATGGTAGTTTAACAGCAAATTTAAATACAAGCGTTATAGATAAAACAATAAAGAGAATAGTTGCAATTATGATTAATGCTTTATAAGTCGTGGGGATTGAATTTCAACTAAAACCTTCGCCACCAAAAATAACTTTTTCTAAAAATTCAATACTAAAAAATTGAAATATTTTTAAAATTATATAAAGTATTATTAATGGAAAGTAAATTAAAAGATATCAACCCGCAATAAAAAATAGATAAGTTATTCCATCTATAACTGGTTGAAAAGGGTTGAACATATCTTAAAATAGTCCTGAAAGTTTTCCAATAATTAGTGGTATTGCTGTAACAGCTACTATAATAATTACAAATGCAATTGCTACTATTTTAAGATTTTTTTTATAACTTTCTTTTTTTTCAGGGTTGGAAGCCATACCAAATAATGTTGCAAATACAATTAAAGCTCCAATCATTAAAATTCCAATAATAGGAACACCTATTTTTAGGAAATAGAAAATTCAGTTGCTTGCTTCTTGCGAAAGATCATTTAATACATCTACTCCTTTCCCACTTGGATCTGTTAAATTAGAAAATAAACTAATTTTTTTCATTTTTTTTCTCCTTAAAATTTTTTTTATGATATAATGTATTTATACATACCTTAAATCACAAGAATGGGCATTAGCTCATTCTTGTTTTTATATTTTTTTTATATTAAATTAAGTAAATGACCTGCAGCTAATATTCAGGCAAGAAAATTAAAGATTAATGTTAAATATAATTTTTTTAAAGTGTATGTATTTTTCTTTTTATGACGAAAATAGTAAATCAAACTAATGATTAAAAAAACGATAGGAATTGATAAAACAGCTAATTTTTCCATAAAATAAAATAATAAAAAAACTAACAAATAAAAATTTATTTTGTTAGTAATAGTTATATTGTAAAAATGTTATTTATTTTAAATTATCAGTTATATTTTTCTTTAGCTGAAGTTTGTCAATTATTATAAAAATTATCAACTTCAGTTTCAGAAAAATCAATTTGAATTTTTTTATTAATTAATGGATAAAAATATTGAACAACGTTTTTATCTAAATGCCACTTTGAAATTGGATTGTTAGTGCTAAAACCAAGTTTTATTTGGAGAGGTGCTATTTCTTCGTTATATCATTGAATCATTTCTTGATAAAAGTTTTTTAATATAGTTGAATTAGTGGTAAATACTTCATCTTTAGAGACAGAAAATTGATTTTTAGGGTCGATAAAAGCTCCAACTTTTTTATTTAATTCATCAAAAATTTCTTTAAGCTCTACATTATTTTTTAGTGCATTTTCAATTGCATTTTTATCTCTAGAATTACTAATATTTAATTCATATAATTGAATTTGAAGTTTAATATATCTTTTGATAATTGATAGCATTTGTAAATTATTTCACGCATAAAAAAATGTTGTCATAGTAGAAGTTTTAATTAAAAATTTATCTCCTTCAGACATATTTTGCTTAGGAATTAAATCTTTGGAAAATGGTCTTTCATCATCAAGGAATTTTTTATGATATTCTGAAAAAGATTTACCAGGATCTGGATCAGCTTTAAATAATCAACTATCTCTAAGTTCTTTTCTTAATTTTACAAAAAGATTATTTTGATTTTCAAATTCAGCTTGATTATCTAAAAATTCTATATTAAATTCTTCCGTTCCATTTTTAATCCCGATTAATTCAAGAGCTTTTTTATAAAGTTCAATGATTTTTTCATTTTGCTTTTCTTTAGTTAAACCTGGGTATTTGTTTGCAACAATATTAGGAAGTTTTTTAGCTCACTCTCAAGTTTTATCAAAATATTCAGCTTTATCAAAATCTGGAATTGGCAACTCTTCGCTTAAAATATCATCATAATTTGGCTTTATATTATCTTTTTTAGAATCTTCATCTTTTTTATTAATATTTTTGTCACCTACATTTGGATCTTTGCTTTTATCTTTATCTTGTTTTTTTCCATATTTTCGATCTAAATAATCTTGGCTATAAACTCAATCGGTGTTACAAGAAATAGCGCTTATTAATGATGTTCCAAGTGATAGCATTAATAAGGTTGTTATTAAATATTTTTTAATTTTCAAATTGTTTCTCCATTTCATTCTAATAATTTATTATTAGAATTATAACATTTTTACATATAACTATTACTGCGTTTTTTCTTTTTTTATTGAACCTCCATTCTATTTTCAAATTTATTATTTTCTAAATTTTTTTCTCTATTATTTTTTTTAAATTTTATTGTTTCTTTTTCTTTCGATCATAATAAATTAACATCACCATATTCAGTTAATTTTTCGCATAATTCTATTAAAATTTTATTTCCATCAAAATTAGTGAATGATAATTTAAATATTTTTGTATTTGAACCATATTGTGGTTTATATTTAAAATATATTTCAACTAAATATTCGTTTGAATAAACTGAAATATCATACGTATTATAATTAGCACGATTTAAAATACATTTTTGTTTATATTCTGTATTTTTAATATAATTTAAAAATTCATCGTAGCCATATAATAATGTATCATTATCTAATATTTTCATTTTTTCTCCTTTTATTCCATTTCCATTTCATCTTTAGTTTCTTTGATTAAATTATTTTCATCTTGTTGTTCATTTTGTTTTTCTTGTTCTTTAACAAATTGGTGTACTTGAATTAATTGATCATCATCTAGTTCATTTAAAAAATCATTAAGAATTTCTCTTGAAGAAAGATCATAAAAATCTCCTCATTCTTCATCAACTTCAACTCAAAAATCACCTTCTCACATTTCATCAAAAGTACGTTGTAATCTTTCAGCTAAATAAATTAAACTACTATTCATTCCTTTTTTTTTTATTTCTTTATCAACAAAGCTTCATAAATTGCTATATTGAAAAATGTATTTGGAAGAATCTAAATATTGATATAAATTAAGTTGTGATTTTGTTGACAAATCATTATCATTAAGATAATCTCAAATTTCATCTAATAATTCTTCATTTTCTAAAATTTCATCAATCATTTTAGTTCTTAATTCATTTTTAGTATTTTTATTTTTATAGTAATAATCACATAGTGATTTATATTTTTTATTTTCTATTTTCATTACATTTCCATTTCTTCTTCATCTTCTTGTTCTTGTTGTTGATTTTGTTTATATTGATAATTATTAATATAAGAATATTCTTTGTAATTTTGATATTGATTTTTTTCTTGCTGTTTTTCTTGTTCTTCTAATTCTTTAGCATAATTATCTTCTATTTTTTTAACTAAATCATCTCTTCAGAATGATCATCTATAATTATCTCTATGTAATTTTATTAGTTCATCATTAGTTAATTTATTTTTTATAAACTTTTGAAGAAATTTTTTATCATCAATTGCTTCAACACTATTTAAAGAAACATCAACTCGGAATAAAAAATTAAAATTATTTTTTCTAAGTTTTACTAAATGTATTCATTCACTTTTCATTCCATCTTTTTTGATAGATTCATTAACCATTTCTCATAATTCACCATAACGGAGAATATTTTTATTTTTTACATAATCTTTAAATGATTTTTTTTTAAGTGTCATTTTTTCAAGATAATTAAAAATTTGGCTTGTATCTTTATATAAAATATCATCAATTATCATATCTTTTAATAAATCTCCGTTTAATCTTGTTGTTTTTCTACTTGTTGAACCTTCATAGTAATAATCACTTAATGATTTATATTTATAATTTTTTATTTTGTTTTCTATTTGTTTTTCTTCTTGTTTTTCTCTTTTAAGCTCTCAGGTATATTCTTCCAATTCTATTAATTCATTAGCAGTGAATTTATTTTTTATAAATTTTTGAAGAAATTTTTTATCATCAATCGCTTCAACGCTATTTGAATAATTATCAACTCGGAATAAATAATTTTTGAAATCTTTTTTTAAAGGTTTTACTAAATGTATTCATTCACTTTTCATTCCTTCTTCCCTAATAGATTCATCAACAATTTCTTTTAATTCATCAATTGTATAAATATCTTTATTTTTTATGTATACATTAAATACTATTTTTTTATCAATAGACTTATTTTCAAGATAATAAAAAATTTCATTAGTATCAAGTTCCAAAATATCGCTAATCATTTTAGTTCTTAATTCATTTTCAGTTTTTTGTCATAGTTTTGAAAGATTTGAACCTTCATAGTAATAATCGCTTAATGATTTGTATTTTTTCATCTCCCTTACATCTCCATTTCAGCTTCTTGTTCTTGCTGTTTTTGTTTTTCTAAATTTTTAGTAAATTGATGTAATTCTATTAATTGATCATCATTCAATTCATCTTTTATATAAGTTTGAATTATTTCTTCTTGTTTAACTTCTTTAAAGTCATTGAATGATGAGTTAACTTTAACTAAAGAATTATTTATTGTTAAGTACATTGGAGCAGTTTGTAGTGGTTCTGCTAAATAAATTAAATGACTAATCATTCCAAAATCTTTAATAGATTTATCAACCTTTTTCCATAAAGCATCAAATTGATAAATTTGATTTTCCTTTAGATATAGACCTAAATCATTGTCTAATTTTTTATTTTCAAAATAATTTAAAATCTCTTTAGTTTCAACTTTCATAATGTCATTAGCAAGTTTTTCTTTTATTTCATTTTCAAAATCATATGAAGAATTTTTTAAACGCTCAAATATATATTTTTTTCATTCATCAAATTTAAATGAATAAGGGTTTAAGTTTTTATAATACTCAATTAAATCTAATTTTTCCATTTTTATTCTTTTAAAATTCCTTTTCTTTTAAATATCTATTTTTGGCTTTATTTGTAATTAATTCATTTAATTCATTTGAAAAGCTAAAATAGTAATCTTTTTTAGAATTATCATCTGATTTTTTTGGTACTGAGGGTGTGAAAATAAAATAATCTTTATTTTTTTTGCATAAATAAAGTTTATTTAATCTAATAAAACTATTTGATTTTTGCTTCATTCCTGTACTTATAAGTAATGAAAAAGAAGCAAGAATTTTTATATCTGTTTTATTGTCAAAATTTTTTGATAAATAAAAATTTGATATTTCAATTTTCATTACATTTCCATTTCATCTTTAGTTTCTTTGATTAAATTATTTTCATCTTTAGTTTCTTGTTGTTTTTCTAGTGATTTAGCATATTGATGTAATTCTATTAATTGTTCATTATTTAATTCATCGTCTATGAAATTTTGAAGAAATTCTTTTTCATTAATTTTTTTTAAATCATTTAAGTAACCATTAACTTGAACTAAATCATTTTTATCATAACGATTTGTATGTAATGAATCTACTAAACGAATTAGTTTGCTTTCCATTCCTTCTTCCCTAATAGATTCATCAACAATTTCTTCTAATTTTTCAAATCTAAAAATATCATAATCTTTTGTATACTCGCTTAAGGACATTTTTTCTTCACCAGTCATTTTTTCAATGTAACTAAAAATTTCAGTTGTATTTTGATATAAAATTTCATCAATCATTAGTGCTTTTGCTTCTTTTTCAGCTTCAAGTCCTAATTCAGAATTTTTATAATAATAATCATTTAAATTTCCATAAAATCAAAATTTTTCTTTATTTTCTAAAATATAATTATTTAACTCATTTTCAGCATCTTTATATTTTTTAAATGCTTGATCAATAATTTGATCTGTTATGGGTTCTATATCTTGAAAATAAGTTTCGTGATTGACTATATTTAATGGAAATTGATTTGATAATTTCAGTAATTTATATTGTGAATAATAAAATGCTTTATTTAGAGTTAATTGGGCTTCATTTTGCTGGAATTCTTCTTTTATGTTTTTAGGTTTTGAACTAAACTGTTTTATTAAATTTTTAAGTTCTTCTTCTGTGTCCGGGAAGTAATCAGTTTCTAAAAATCATTGCTGCCCTTCGTGATAACCAACTTCAGTGTTAATAGATAAAAAACCTCAATCATATTTATTATCTTCATATAAAGTGTATAAATATTCGTTTTTAGTATTTTTTAAAATATTTATAATATTTTCATTAATTTCTTTTATTTCATTTTCTATTCCTCAATAATAATCTTCTACTAATTCAGAATATGAAGAATATTCATATTCTCCATCTTCATTTAAACCAAAAGGTTCATCATTTTCAAATTTTTTAAAATCTTCATCAGATAATCGATCAAAATCAATTATTGTTCTATTAACTCAACCCACGCTAATTCCAAATTTATGTCTAGTAAAATTGTCTGCTGCCATTTTTTCTCCTTATTTTCATAATTTTTCTTTTATTAATTCATTGAAATACTGATGAATTTCTATTAATTTTTCTTCATCTATTTTGTTTAAATAATTTTTAATAAACTCTTTTTCATCAATTGATTGGAAATATTCTAAATCTTGGTCAACTTCCACTCAATCATCAGCATAAAAATTTTTATTCAAATCATTTGCTAAGAAAAGAAAGTCACTTTTCATTCCTTCTTCTTTCAGCGAATCATTAACCATTTCTCATAAAAAATCACTTTTATAAATTTGATTTATATTTAAAAAATCATTAAAATCTTCTAAATCTCGTAAATAATTTAATAGTTCATCAACATCTACTTTCATAATTTGATTAATTAATTGTGTTGCTTTTAGCTCTTTTTTATTATTTAGTTCTAAATTATTAAAACAATAATCATTTAAATTTTTATAATTTTCCATTTTTACATCTCCATTTCCATTTCATCTTCAGCTTCAGTAGCTTTTTCTTGCTCTTGTTCAAATGAAGTTTCTCAATCAAATTCTTGAGGAATTTCTAAATTTTTATTATCTTCTTGGACTGGTGTTGCAGTATAAGTTGGTTCATCAAATTTGAAATCATTTTGATTAATTGCTTGATTATTTAAAGATTGTTTTGCTGCATTTTTTTCTTTTCTTATATTTAATTGAGTTGTACTTTCTAATAAAGTTACATTTTGGACAACTACTTCTACATTAGAACGAGAATTCCCGGTTTTATCTGTAAATTTATTAATTGTTAAATTACATTCTAATAAAAGAGCACTTCCTTTATCAGCATGTTGTTTAATAAAATTAGCATTTTTATCTCAAGCTATTAAAGGTATAAATTCACTGTTTTTTGATTTATTATTTACAGCAAAGGCAAAATTTAAGTAACTTTTATTGTTTTTTGTTTGTTTTAGCTCTAAATCACTAGCTATTCTTCCATATAAAAATAATTTATTCATTTTTTCTCCTTTTATTCCATTTCCATTTCATCTTTTTGTTGATTTGGGTTTTCTAATTCTTTAGCAAATTGATGTGTTTTTATTCAAATTTTTTCTTCTTCTTGTCCTAAATAATTTTTGAAATAGTCTTCAATAAATTCATTAGGTTCTATAAAGTCAAATTTATAATAATAAGGCTCGTTAACTTCTAATCAAGATCCACTAAGTCTAGGTTTATTAAGTAGCGGTTCAACTAAACCAATATATTGACTATTCATTCCATATTTTTTAATACTTTCATCTACTATTTCATATAGTAGATCAGCATCATAAATTGCTTGTTCTTCTAAAAACTCAGAAAGATAATATGCACTTGAATTAATAAAATCTTCATCTTCTATTTCGTTATTTAAAAAATCTATTAATTCATAAGGTTTGTTT
>NZ_KL370827.1:0-7311 GCF_000701825.1 Mycoplasma collis ATCC 35278 | reverse complement strand
TTTGATAATTATTTTTTGCACAATAATCATTTAAATTTTTATAATTTTTCATTTTTTCTCCTTTTATTCCATTTCCATTTCATCTTTAGTTTCTTGTTGTTTTTCATCATTAGTAATATCTTTTTGATATTTTTTTATTGATAAACTTTCAACTACAGATACAAATTTTTTTATAGTTAAAAGATCAACTTTTTTATCAGAATAAGCTTTATGTAAATTATTTAAGGAATAATATGATGAAAAATATGTTACTTTTTCAAAAGTATCTCTGTATTTCAAAATAGGTATTAATAGTGAATTTAAAAATCAATTACTATCATTTTCAGAACCAATATCATCTAAAAATAAAATATCTACTTCTTTAAATTTTTTATTAATAAAAGCAAATAATGAATTATCTTTTATTGCTTTGTCAAATGTATAAAACATTAAATCATTAGTATTAATAAATGCAATACTTTTATTTGAACTTTTAGCAATTTTAACTGCTAATACATCAAATAAATTTTCCTTATTGTTTAAAGTCTTTTGATAATAAAATGAATTTAAATTTTTTGTTAACCGATTACTATCAATGCTTTTTTCAATTTTTTCAACATTATCAAAATTTATTTCAGTTATTTCAGTTAATCAAAAATTTTTTTTAAATTGAGAGGCATTTTTTTTAACTGAATAAATCGGTTTTAATTTACCTTCATCATTTCTAACTAAATCTATTTCATATTCAGAGTTTTTTTTCATTGCTTGAATAAAATAACTGATATTATCTTTAGCTTCTTGTAAGGTAATTTTTTCTCTTTTTATAATTTTTTGAAATTTAGGAAGTCGAATTGCTTCTTTTAATATTTCTTCTTTATATGTTTCTAAATTATTTTTTAAATTTTCAGGTAAATTTATTTTTATCATTTTTGCTTTAAATATTTATGAAATTCTATTATTTGCTTATCATCAACATTTTCTTTTAAAAAGTTTGAAATTATGATATTGATTTCTATTTTTTTTATTCCAGATTTTGACATCGATATTCATTCAATATTTTTATTTTTAAAAGATAATACTGTCTCAACAATTAATAAATATTTACTTTTAATTCCATTTTTTTTAAAATCATCGTCAATTTCATTTAAATAATTAGTAACTGATTTAATTTTTTTATTTTGAAAATATTTATTAACTCAAGGAATTCATTTCTTTTTAATTGCATATTCATTAAATACAGAATATAAATTTTCAACTTTTAAAATATCATTAATCATTAATTCTCTAGCTTGCTGTTCTGTTAAGTTAGCATCATTATTGATATTTAATTGATTTAAATATTTTTTAAACATATTTTATTTTTGTTCCTTTCATTATTTCTTCGTGTGTTAAAATAGCTCCTAATGCTAAATCTGTTATTTTAGTATCAATAGAATTGCCTATTAATTTATATAAATCGTGTTTATTTAAAATTTTCATTTTTTCTAATTTGTCAAATATTTCTATATACTTATCATCAAAGTTTTGTAGCTTTAATGATTCTTCTATTGATAAATGTCTAAATGGTAAATAATTATTATTTTCAAGTTTTTTATCTCAAGTTAAAAAACCAGGTATATTAAATCTTTCAGGACTAGTAAGTAGTGTTCTTACTTTGTAATTTCGTTTTTTAGCTAATTCTAAATCTGAAAGATTGATATTTTTATCTAAAATTTTTTTTCGTGATTGTGTATTAGTGATTAAAAAAGGAATAGTTTTTTTATTTTCAATATCAAATGTATTTAAATATTTTTCTTTTAATTTTTTTAAATTTGGCTTTTTTCAAGCCATATGAAAATAGAAATCAAGTGATGAATGAGCAATTTCACCTAAATAACTAATAGCTATTACTCTTTTTCTGATTTGTAAACTTCCTAATTCATATGCATTTACTAATCTTGTGATTGTAGAATAACCTAGTTCTTTAAGATAATCTAGTCACTTTTGATATTCATTTTGATATTTTGTTATTAAAGGAGGAACATTTTCTAAAATTAAATATTTAGGTTTATTTTTAACATCTTTTAAAACTTTTCCAAAATTTCAAATAATACTTGATTTAGAAGTTTTATCTAATATACCTTTGTTATTTACATTAACTGATGATATTCCTTGGCAAGGAAATGAATAAGTTCAAATATCACCATTTAACTCATCTAACTTTTTAATATCTATTTCATTAATGTTTCCTAAATTATTTGACTGTATAAATGAATTAGCTGCTAGATTTAATCAATCTTCACTTTTTGTTTTATATTTTTTAATTGCACTATCAGCATTAAAAGATAATGTTTTGTTTTCAAAAACATCTAAATAATTAATATTGTTTTTTATATTTAAAACATCATTATAAATTGCGGCATAAGCAATTGTAGATTTTAAATACCAATCACTAATTGCGATAGTTTTAAAAATTTGCTTGTTATATTTTTCATTTATTTTTTTTGCACTATAACTAAAAGCACCTATACCAGCAAAAAATTCTATTATTTTAAGTTGCAAGTTTTACTCCTTAGTTTTATTTTGATTTAATAAATTTTGAATTTCTTTTTTTACTCTTTCGTATTCGTCACTTGAAATTGATAAATTTTTTAATTTGTTGTAGAAAAAATCAAGTTCTTTTTGAACTCTTGGATTTACATCTTCTTCGATTTCTTCCAATTCTTTAATTTCTTCTAATTTTTCATTTTTTTCCAAATTTGGTTTTATCTTTATTTTTTTATTAACGATAGAATTAAGTTGAGATTTAAATTTATCTTTTGATAAACTTGGCTTTATTTTTTCATTATCAAATTCATCAATTAAATTAGAAATATTTTTTTGAACATCTTTTGGGTTGATAACATTTGGTTTAGCAACATTATAAAAATTGAAAAAATGTTTTTCTTGTTCAAAAGTTATAATTTCATTTTTTTCAGGTAATGCTTTATTATTTTTTCAAACCTTATAAGCATATTTTGATTTTATTCTTGATGGCTTTATACCCGATCAAATAACAAAATGATGTTTTTTAGAAATATTTTTTAATTCTTCCACTGACACTAATCTTTTTTCACTTAAAGATTGTGATGAAGATGAAGAAGTATTTTTATCATTAGTTGAAAATGAAGTTCTAACTATATTTTTTTCACCCATTATTTCAGACATATTTTTCAATGTTTGGTGATCAGAAGAATTAAGGAAAATTGTTAAGTCAGTATTATTTTCAATTATTTGCCTACTATCTTTATATTTAGATAATTGTTGTAAATCTTGTAACACAATTGAAAAGAAAATATTTCTACTTCTTGAAATAGTTATTTTATTATCAAAATCTTTTAGTGGAGGTAAATTACCAAATTCATCTCCAAAAAATAAAAGTGCTCTATTTAATTTTTGCTTTGGTAAATTATTGGCTATTTCAATCGCTGCTTGATAGATTTGATCAATTAAGATCGAAACATATCTATGCCTATCTTTTTTATGATCTGGGAATTTAATAAATATTGAAAAAGGTTTATTAGTCATATCATTTGAATCATTTAAAATTTTTGTAATATCTATATCGTGTCTAGAACTTCAAGATTTAATTGCTAAATCTGAAGAATAGTTTTTTATAACTGCTTGTGCTTGTGATAAATAACCAGATAATGTTTTTTCAGTTATGGCAACTAAAGATGCTAATTCTAATCGTCAAAAATCTTTAAAAAATGCTTCATCTGAATTTTGAACTAAATTCACTCAAATTCCATTTTTAAAATTTTTATCATCTAGAAATTGATTAAATGAAGATAGATTGAAATGTTCTTTTTTAAATTTGCTATCTGTTTTTGAATAATAAAGAAAAAATTTTCCTATTGCATTTAAAACATTTTTTGCACCATCAGATCAAATTTTATTTTCACCTTCTTCAGTTCAATTATTTAATGAATTTATAACTTCAGATAATAATGCAAATGCATTAGCTTCTCTAGTATATTCATTTTCATTTTTATTATGGAAGGTATCTCAAACTTCAGATAAAAAATTAAAACCAAGCGATGTTAATGGGTCGTGTAAATCAATTACAAAAGTTTGATAATCATTATTTATTAAATCATTTTTTAATTCTAGATAAAGCTCACCTTTAGGGTCGATTAAAATTAAATTTGGCTTTTTAGCAAAATTTTTTAGATTGATATTATATTTTGCAGTAGGAATAATAAATCTTTGTGTTTTCCCTGAACCAGTAGAACCCAAAACTTTCGCGTGTGTTTCAGTAGCTACATAATATTTTATTTTGTTAAATTTTTTTGAATATCTAACTACTCACCCTGGAACTTGATTATTATGTTTTTTATAAAATATTTTATTAAATTTGAAAAATGAACCACTTTTATTTACTTCATCTCATAAAAAACTAGCACCACCATTTTCATTTCGCTCATATCTATTTTTATTTTTAAAAAACCTATTAAAAATTAGATAAATAGAAATGAAAGTAATTGTGAAAATAAACGATATAAAAAAACATAATAAATGAATTAAAAAAATATTAAGATTTTCATTTCAATGCTGATGTATTTTTAATAAAGTTTCTAAAAATGATTTTTCAATTGATGGGTCAAATAATGGAAACAGCAAAAATACAAATAAGTAAGATACAAACCAAAAAAACATTCCAAATAAAATGATGATAATTGGCTTTTTATTCATAAAACTTTATTTTTATTTTTTTCTCCTTTTTATTTTTTATTAATAAATAACTTTTTAATATTCTTTTAATTAATTAATATTCTTTATTCATTCTTTTTTAAATTTAAATATATAAGCTTAAAAACCTGGACTTTTAAAAAAGTTAAAATACATTTTCAGTAACACTTTAAAAATTTGTATGTTAAAAAACACAAATTAAAAATTTGTTTTCCATTTTATCATTAAGCAAAATATTCATTCTTTTTTAAATTTTTAAATTTATAATACAGACTAAATTAACCTAATGCGATTAATTGCCTGAAACCGATATTATGAAAAGTTTTAATGTGTTTTCTAAATTTATCAAAACTCTTTTCAAAACAAATCTCAATATTAAAATTTGCTTTTAGAATTTTTAGGAATTTTTTATTTTTTATTAAATAATAAATTTTAGAATTTCTGATTTTTAATCTCTTAAAAACTTTGAAAGTAAATTTGTTAGATTTATTTATTTCTAAAGTTTTACAATCATAATGGTTACCAAATTCTTTTTCTCTTCAAGAACAAGAACATCAATTCTTTTTTTCTTTAGTTGTTTTAGCTTTTAAAAGTAAAATTTTAGCTTGATGAATAAATAATATTTTTTGTGCTGTTAAATTTTTTAAAACACTTGCAAATTCATCTTTATGTAATAAAACAAATTCATTAGTTAAAGCTAATTTTTTATTTAGTGAAATTTCATCATTTTTAATAATGATAATTTTTTTATTTTGTAATTCTTTTAGTGCATAATAAAAAGATGATTTAACAAAATCAAAATTAAATGAATATATCAATTGAATTTCTGAAATTAAAAAAGTTTTTTGTTTTGATAATTTAATTAAAAATAAAATACAAATCAAAATTTGTAATGAAATTTTTTGATTTTTTAAAAGCATTAAATATTTAACATTTATTTTGAAACTTTTTTTTGTTCAAATATCTAAAAACTTATTTGAGAAAGATAAAGTTTTATTTTCATTTTTCTTTTCTCAGTTTATGAAATATGGCAATCAATTTTTATCAATTTTATTAATTTTTTTTATAGAAAAATTACCATTTAAAAAATTTATCAATTCATTTTTAGAAATATTATGTTTTTGAATTAAAGATTTAAAAGGTGAAGAATTTTGTAATGCGCTAATTGAATAAGATTGCGATTCTTTTATCAAGTGATGTAAATCTGATTTTTCTTTTTGTGTTAAATTATTTTTTAATAATTTATTTCATATCTTGTTCATTATCATTATTTAATATTTCATACCCTTCTTTAAATCATTTTTTTATTTTATAAATTGAATATGGCAACCTACTTAATTTTTTTAATAATTTATTTCAAATAAATTCTTCATTAATATTAGTTGCACGATATATCTCTTTATAATTAGTTTTTAAAACATTTTTAAAAATTTCATTTTGAATTGCTAAATCTTCTTTTTCTACTAATTGAGAAATATCATCATTAAAAATTTTGTCAAGTTCTAAATTTTTTATCAAATTAATTTTATTTTCAAATTCTTTGTATTTATTTCCAAACTCAGAATTGTTTTTTATTAAAAAATTTTTAATTTCACTAACAGTATTTTTAATTTCATCATTAGCATTTTTAAAATTTTTTATTTCTGAGTTTTTTATTTTTAAAACATTATCGATTAACGAAAATCTATTAAGTGAAATTTTTTTTATTTCTTCTTTTAATTCTTTTTTTGAGTTTCAAAGTTCACTTTTAAAATTTTGTAATTTTTCATATTCTTTTGAAAATAAAATTTTTTTATCAATAGTGTTTACAAATTTTTGTATGTTAGATAATTCAAAAAAACCTTTTTTTCTAAAAGTGTATTGATTATTTTTGTAATCAAATCTTTTAGGTTCTTTTTCACTAAAGCCAATATGGAAATGCGGGTTTTTAGTATTTATATGAATTGAAAAAAATATATTTAAATTTTTAAGATCAAATTTTTCACTGTTAAAAAAATACTTAATATTTTCAACTAAAAAATCAGCATATTGTTTTTGTGAAATAATATTTGCTTCTTTTAGAATTTCATAATCAAGGGAAACGATTGTGTCTCACACTAATTGATTATCATCTAATTTTGAATAAACTTTTTTCGCTTCATTTGCTGAGATAATTTCAGCTTTATTATTTTGAATTGTAAAAAGTCCTGAATTTATGTTTTCATTTTCTTGAACTAGTGAATTCATAGTTTTTGTAAATGAACTAAATTTTTTTTCTAATTCTAAAATTTCAAAAGAACTTTTATTAGATTTAAAAACAGCATTTTTTCTAGTTATGTAATCTATGTATTTTCCTTTTTTGTAGTAATAAGTTTTAGCTTTTGTAAATCTAATAGTTTTGAAAATTGTTTTATACATTTAATTTTTTAAATAAAAAAGTTCCCTCGCTTTCTAACGAGGGAACTTACCCACTAAATTCCTACACAATCTCACAAATATTATTTTCAATATTTCTTTGACGAAAATCATCAAAAATTTAATAAAGTTTTTAAAGAAAAATATAATAAAAATTTTTTCGGAGTAAAAGCTACACTAAATTGAATTAAAAATAATACTGACATTAAAATACCTAGTTTTCAAACA
>NZ_JNJY01000010.1 GCF_000701825.1 Mycoplasma collis ATCC 35278 | reverse complement strand
CATACTTTTTCTAGCTATATTTTAAATTTTTTAAATCCATTAGATCATTCTATAAATTTTAATTATAATAAAGCATATGCAGCAAGTATAATTATTATAATTTACTTATTTTTCATTATAATTGTGTTTTTCATTTTATCCTTTTTAATTAAAATAATTTATAAAAAAATTTTAAGGAAAATATGATTAAAAAAATTTTTATAGAAACAACTAAATATTTTTTAATAATATTTTTAATTATTATCTTATTATTTCCATTATATTATTTAATAGTTATATCTTTAAAAAGTGATGAATCTATAAAAAATAATGATTTTTCACCAGTTTTAAAAGAATTTAATTTTACAAATTTTTCATTTGTAAAAGAAAAAGAGTTTTGAAATGCATTTTTTATATCATTTTCAGCTATTTTAATATTAATTTTTATTAGAATTTTATTATATTTTTCATTTGCTTGAGGAATGATTTTATTAAATAAAAAAATACAAAGATTTTTTTATTTAATTTTAATTTTTTTTAGTTTAATACCTGAATTTACTTTATTTTTATCTTTAAAATTAGTTTTATCAAACTTAAATTTTATTAATAACTTAGATTTATTTAATTTAACAACTAATTCTATTTTTTCAATTTTTCTTTTATTTAATTTAATTTCTTTTTTAGAAAAAAGCAAAAACAAAATTAATATATATGGAAAATTAGATAACTTAAAAAAATATGAAAAATTTTATTTTATTATCTGAAATGATATAAAAGGATTAATTTTATTATTAGTTATTTTCACTTCTATAAATATGTGAAATAGTTATTTATGACCTAATTTTCTTTTTATAAATAATGATAAAGAAACTATTTCTATATGATTTAGAAATTTAGGTAATAGATCTTTTGGTTTTAATCTCATTAATATACAAATAGCCGGCTCAATTATTTCAATAGTTTTTCCATTAATTATATATTCGCTATTTTCTAAAAAAATTTCTAAAAATATTTTTTAGAAATTTTTGAAATTCGTTAGATTTAGTATAATATTTAAAATGAATAAAATAGTAAAAATCTTGGATGATAAACTAGTAAAATTATCAACAAACGAAAAAATTATTAATGATTTTATAAATCAAAAAACTGAGCAATTTATTAACATGTCTATTAAAGAACTATCCAATTTTTTATTTGTAAGTATCGGTTCGATTACAAGATATGTCAAAAAATGAGGGTTTAGAACTTTTAAAGATTTAAAAAATAAAGTAATTAAAGAACAAGAAAAAAATAAAAAATATAAAGATCAGAAAAATACTGATTTTGTTGAAAATATAAATTTATATTATAAACATGCATTAGACAAAACAATGGAGACATTAAATAAAAATTCTATCAATAAAGCTTATTTAATGTTAGAAAAAGCTAAGAAGATTTTTGTATATGGTATAAGCTCCTCAATGTATGTAGCAAAAGAAATGGCTCATAATTTATCAGTTATTGGTAAAGATGGAATAGTTGCTCAAACAATTCACGATATTATTTTATATTTAGACCTAAAAGCAAAAAATGATTATTTAGTTTGCATTTTTAGCAAATCTGTTCATTCTAAAGAAAATAAATTTATTTTAGATTTTTTGGAAAAATATGAAATCCCAGTAATTTTAATTTCAAAAAATCAAGAATATAAAAATACACAACATAGAGTAGTAATTAATTTTCAAACGTTAGAACAAGATC
This sequence comes from Mycoplasma collis ATCC 35278, assembly GCF_000701825.1. Lineage (GTDB taxonomy): Bacteria > Bacillota_I > Bacilli_A > Mycoplasmatales > Metamycoplasmataceae > Mesomycoplasma_A > Mesomycoplasma_A collis. Next base: position 24,502 of record NZ_JNJY01000010.1, on the reverse strand, counting down.
GTAGAATAGTTGCTTTATCATCTAAAATTTCGCAATTATTTATTTCGGATGTTTTAATAAGGAAATTATATTTAAACAATAATAAACAAAAAAATTTAATGCAATTAGAATTTGAAAAAGAATGAAAATAAAAAAAATGCAATTTTGATTGCATTTTTTTTAATATTACATTTTAGCTAAATAACTTATTCCTAGCATGCCAGAATCATTTTTATTATCAGCTAAAAAAATTTGGGTTTTAAAAGCTGTTTTATTTAAAAGAAAATAAAATCTTTTTTCGATTTTTTCTAAAAAAATGTTATCTAAATGCGATAATCCGCCACCATATTTTATAATTTCCAAATTATAAATAATGCTTAAATTAGCTAAAAATTTCGCTACTTTATTTAAATATTTATTTAAATAATTTTTAAATTCTAAATTATTAGAATATTGTTTTAAAAATATTTCACTATCTTTAGAGCTAAAATTAAATTTTTTTATAATTTTTTCATTAAATTTTGAAAAACTCAATTCTTTATCAGCGTTAGAATTTGTTAAAAATAAAGAACCAACTTCTCCACCTAAAAAATTATTTCCTTTAAATAATTTTTTATTTATTAATATCCCACCACCTACACCTGTACCAAATGTTATAAGTGCAATATTATTAATGTTTTGATGTTTATTATTAATTAATTCAGCATAAATAGCAGCATTAGCATCGTTTTCAACAACAATATTTTTATTAAATTTTTTAGCTAAATAACTAAAATTTGTTCCTTTTAAATAATTTAAATTATTTCCGGCATGAATAATTTCTTTTTTGATATCATCTACAACACCTGTTGTAGCAATAGCGATTGTTTTAAATTTATAATCAACACTATTTATTATATTTTCAATTTGTTCTAATAAACTTTTTGTTTTAGTTTTAATAATATAACTATTTATGATATTAAAATTATCATCAATAATTGCATATTTTATATTTGTTCCGCCTATATCAAAAGCTAAAATATAATCCATATTATTCCTTAATTATTATAATTTGTATTTTTCAATAATTTTTTGCGCTATCGGATCGATTAATTCTTTATTTTTTAGCATAAAAGGTTTTTTAGTATAACCGCCATCAGTACCTTTTAATCTCATAATCGCTTTTAATGTTTGCATTAGTCCATTTTTTAATAAATCTTGAATATAATCATTATAATTATGAACACTAGCTTTTAATTTTTCTTTATCATTTTTGTTAAAAGCATCAATGATTTCTCTTGCTCCAGCTGCATTTGTATTATATGTAGAACCTATAAAACCTTTAGCTCCAAGAGTTAAACCTAAAGATAACGCTTCATCGTAAGCAAACATAAATATTTTATCATTAAATTTAGACATTAATCTTTCAAAAAAGAATAAATCAGTTGATCCATATTTAGATCCTATTACATTAGTAATATTTAATAATTCACCAAATTGATCAACTGTTACTTTAGCACCTGCTAATTGAGGTAAATAATAAATAAACATTGGTAAATTAGAAGCTTTTGAAATTTCTTCGTAGTAGCTTTTTACTTCATCAAAAGAAAAATTATAATAATAAGGAGTAATTGCGCTTATTGCATCAAAACCTAATTTTTCAGCATATTTAGCTAAATTTTTTGTTTCACTAATATTTAAACTACCAATTTGCGCAATTAAAGTAACTTTGTTTTTTGCTTCTTCAGCAACAATTTCCATTATTCTTTTTTTCTGTTCATAACTTAATAATAAAAACTCTCCTGTTGAACCTGTGATATAAAGACCATCAACTTTTTGCTCTTTTATTAAAAATTTAATTACATCACGTAAATTATTTTCTTGTAGTTTTCCACTTTTATCAAATGGAGTAATTAAAGCTGGAAATATTCCTTCAAATTTATTTTTTTTCATTTTATTCCTTTATTTTTTATCAATATAATTTTTAAAAGTTTTAGTTATAAATTGTACTCTAGTAATTGCGCTGCCTACCACAACAGCATCTATCCCTAATTCAAGTGCATCTTTTACATTTTTAGGGGTGTTAAATCCACCTTCAGCATATAATTTTATATCAGTATTTTTTAATTTTTCTTTACATCATTTTAAAAACTGATATTTTTTTTCAATATTAGTGTTATTTTTCGTCTCTTGTGTATATCCCCTTAAAGTAGTGCCGATAATGTCGAATTTTAATGATATAGCATTTTCAACATCTTTTTCATTCGAACAATCAGCCATTAAAAGTTGGTTATTTTTTTTATTTTTTTTAAAATAATCAACAAGAGCTCAAAGCGATTCTTTCGGCCTTTTTCTTAAAGTTGCATCAATCGCAATAATATTAACATTTGTATTAATTAACTGATCTAATTCTTTAATACTTGGTGTTATAAAAACTTCAGAATTCTTATATTCTTTTTTAATAATCCCAATAATAGGAACATTAAAATTTTCTTTCATTATTTTTTTAATATTGCTTAATTGACTTGTCCTTATCCCTTGTGCTCCACCTTGGATGGCGGCTCTAGCCATCTTTAAAACACTATCACCGCCATACATCGGTTCACCCTTTATTGCTTGACACGAGACTATAAATAACCCGTTTTTTTTATTATTTATATTTTTTTTTATCATTTTATTTTTATCACTAATTTTTTTATTTTATCTTTTTTAAGATTATATTTTGGAGCATGTCCATCTCTAGGTAAAAAAAGTAAAAAATCACCTTTTTTTGTTTTTAAAAAATGATTATTTTTTTGATTTAATTCATATAAAATATAATCATCATTTTCATTGTAATCTGTTTTAGTTTTGCCCATTTCTAATTCATCATTATAATAAAAACCTTCATCTTCTAAAACAATGTGTAAATCAGAAAAAATATGATGAATTTCATATTGAACACTATTTTCATTATAAGTATCAACTTCCATTTTGATAGCAAAAATATCATCATTTTTTATTGTATGTTTACCTAATTTTAATTTTTCAATATCTTGATTATTTAATCAATTTATTGCAATTTTTAAATTAGGATGAAGATTTGAATATTTTTCTAAATCTTTTATTTTTCCGTAAATCATTTTTTATTCCTTTCATTTTAATTATTTAAGAAGTTTAACTCCAATTTTAAATATAAATTAAAGTAATAAAAAAATATAAAAAATAGAATTTTTTTCTTTTTAAAATTTATTTTTTTTAAATGTTTAAAAAAAATTTCAATTAAAAAAGCACAACATTGTTGTGCTAATTTTTTATTTTTTAATTTTTATTTTTATTTAATAATTTATTATATTCGTTTTTTACTTTTTCATATGAACCATGAGCTGAAGAATAACCAGCATTGGCCGCTTCTTTTAATACTTGATTATCAGTGTTAAATCCTTCAGGAAAATTATCATGAATTCATCTTCCAACATTTGTTTCTTTATCATTATCGTTTTTATAGTTGGAAGCAGAAAATAGTAATGATTCTGGATTAAGAGCATTTGTTACACCTTCTGGTGCTCCATAAGGGGAAATAAATTTGAATGATTTAGATAAAAATTCATAGCCTGTTTTTGTTTTATATAAAAATTGTAAAAACATTTTAGCTAATTTTAATTTAGATTCATCTTTTCCTAATATAGTAATAGCTCATTTTTGAGCTGCTCCTCTATAAATCATTGCTGTTTGATCGATTTTATTAAAAATTGGTAATGGGAAAAGTCCTAATTTTACTTCACTATTAGTTCTTTTAATATCAGGTTCGCTAAATGTTCCTCCTTGAATTAATGCGGTTTGTCCCACAGCTAATTCAGCCAATCCTTTAGTTACATCATTTGTTGCTAAACCTTGATCATATCCCATAATTTTTAAAGCTTTTTCAACACTTTCAATTACCTCAGGAGTAATTATTTCATTTGCATTATCTCATTTATTAGGGCTGGAAAGAGTTGAAATAGCAGCAGCTATTAAATGAGTTGAGATAGGTCATAGTGTAGGTGATCCACCCTTAGCTATTGAATAAAACGGTTTATCTATTCCTTTAGATTTTAAAAAGCTAATAACTTTTCTATAACCTGATTCTTTTAAATCGTTAGTAAATACATATAATTTTTGTTCTTTCTCAATAGTTCCATCGTAATTTTGATCTTTAGTTAAATCACTAGGTTTATCGCTAGCGCTATCAAAACTTTTTCCTTCATATACAGTTACACCTTTTTCGTTAAAAAGATCGCGATTATAAACTACACCATAGTATTCATAAACTTGCGGTAAAAAGCTTTTATCACCGATTTTAATAGTACCAGGAACATCACCTTGATGGTCTAAAATAGCGCTTGGGGATGTATCGATTAATTTATCAATTCTACCTTCGAATTCACTTCTTGGTTCTATTGCATACATTAATAAATCACCAACTCCAGATGAGGCTGCAATTTTAGTTTCAATTATTGTACCAGGGTTTGTTCCGCCACCATATTGTTTAAAAGTTAAATTAGTTCCAAAATGTTCATTAAAAACTTTAATTAACGCTTCAGATTGTAAATCAATTTCATTTTTAGATCCAATAATTGAAAGTGATTCTGTTGAATAGCCAGCAAAATCAGTTTTTAATTTTGCAACAGTAGGATCGGTTTTAATATTTTCTTTTAATTTTTCAACTTGTTTTTGTAATTCAACTTCAGCTTGTGATTGTCCTGAACAAGCTATAAATGTTGCGATAGGTAAACTTGAAGCTAAAACTAAGCTACTAAATTTAAATATTTTTTTCATTTTTTTCCTTTGTTATTTTTTTATTTAAAACTTTAATTTTTGATTTAATAAAATTAAAAGTTTTAGTAGTTAATGAATTTTTTATTTTTTTATTTTTAGAATTTTCTAAAATTTTTCTTCTTATTGCGATTTTTGCTGATGAATTAATTCAATTTTCTAAATGCTCAATTGTTTCAAGATTAAATTCTGAACTAAGTGCAATTGTTGATGTTGTGTCAAAAATATGAATTCTTGATGAAATCATAAAAATTTCAATATTTTCATTTAATTTAAAATCTTTATAAGAAGAAGTTATAAATGTTATTTCGTGATTTGTATTATGAATTTTGGCTTTATATTGAATTTCATTACCTAATAATTCTTTATGTAAAATAAAGAGTTTTAATTTAAGTTTGTAAGATTCATAAACTAAATCATCACTGGAAAAATCAGTTGGCCTTATTCCTAAAGTTATTTTTTGATTTTCAGTTAAATATTTTGTTTTATAAATAGGAATGTCGATTTCCAAACCTTCTTTTGAAACAAATTTTTTATTTTTATAAACACCTTCAATAAAATTCATTGCAGGAGCTCCAACAAAACCAGCAACAAATAAACAAGAAGGATTTTTATAAACTTCTTTTGGTGAACCAATTTGTAAAATAAATCCATCATTCATAACCGCTAATTTATCTGACATAGTCATAGCTTCAACTTGGTCATGGGTTACATAAATAGTTCCTGAATTAATTTTTTCATGTAATTTACGAATTTCTTGTCTCATAGTTGCTCTAAGCTTTGCATCTAGATTAGAAAGTGGCTCATCCATTAAAAATAAAACCGGATTATTTACAATACTTCTACCAAGCGCTACTCTTTGACGTTGTCCACCTGATAATTGTGAAGGTTTACGATTTAAATATAAATCAAGTCCTAAAATTTTTGCACTTTTTTCAACTTTTTGATTAATAATTTCTTTTTTTTCTGCTAATGAGAGCTTAGGTTTGAAACTTACTAAATTTTTAATTTCACTTTTTATTTGAACTTTTTTAATTTTTAATTGTTCAATTTGTAATTTTAGTTTTTCAAAATGATTTATATTTTCGTTTTTAAATTCAATGATTGATTCTAAAAAAGTTAATTTAGTTAACATTTTAAAAGCTTTTTTTTCTTGTTGGTTTGGAATATTATTTAATAATTGATATTTTTCCTTTAAATTTTTATATTGGTTTTTTAATTTGATTAAATTTTTTTTACTTTTATTTATTGAATAAATATTTTGAATTTTTCAATTAATTTCTGAAATTTGATTTTTTTTAAAATTAATTTCTTGTCATAATTTTCCATCATTTAAAATTTTATTTTTATTAGCATTTAAACCAAAAGCTATATTTTTATAAATAGAAAGATGGGGGAAGAGTGCATAATTTTGAAATACCATTGTAATATTTCTTGAAGCAGGTTCAGAATGCGTAACATTGATATTGTTTATATATATTTCGCCTTGATTAATTTCTTCTAGTCCAGCAATAATTCTTAAAGTAGTAGATTTACCACAACCACTAGGTCCTAATAAAGAAACAAATTCACCTTTTTTAACACTCAAATTTGTTTTAAAAATAGCTTGAAAACCATTGGAATATATTTTATTGATATTTTTTAGCTCTAAAATATTATTATTTTGGTTATTATTTAATTTATTTTTTGATAAAAATTCATTTTTAATATTAGTTAAAAATGATGGTATTTTATTATTTAATTGATCCATTTGTAATTCCTGAAATAATGTGTTTTTGCATAATTATGAAAAAGATAATAATTGGAACAACTAAAATTGTAAGTCCAGCCATAATTGCGGTAAAATCTGTTTGAAAAGTACCAATAAGTCCTTCCCTTAGTCTTACAATTGTAGTTGTTGGTTGTTTACTATTTGATAAATAAACTAAAAATGGTAGTAAAAAATCGTTTCATATTCAAATTGTATTAATGATTAAAATAGTTGCAATAATAGGTCTTAAAAGTGGAATAATAATTTTAAAATAAACTTTAAAAGGATTATAACCTTCGATTTTTGCCACTTCTTCTAATGAAAGGGGAATATTACTTAAAAATCCATGCATCATAAAGATAGACATCGAAAGCCCGAAACCTGTATACATAAAAATAAGACCAAAAATATTTAAAAAATAAATTCTTCCCATTACACTGATTAGTGGAAGCATAATAGCTTGGAATGGAACAATTATTGTAATTAAAAAACAATAAAAAATTATTTTAGAAATTAATTTTTTACTTCTTGCTAATTGTCAAGCACAAATTGAAGAAAAAAAGATAATTGTAAGATTTGAAACTATTGTAATGAATATACTAATAAAAAACGACTCACTAAATCTTAATGCACTAAAAGCTCTTTGATAATTAGATCCGTTATAACTATCAGGAAAAGCAAAAATACTTTTTCTTACTAGTTCTCCCAAGTTTTTAAATGAAGTATTAGTCATTAATATATACGGAAAAATTCATAATATTGCTAATAAAATTAATAAGATGAATAAAGTAATTTTGATTGCGTTAGTTTTATTTTTTTTGTAAAAAAAAGAAAAATTTATTATGATTGCACCTCAAATTTTTTAGAGATATAAACTTGTGTTAAACTAATTCCCGCAACTAAAATAACAAAAATAAAACTTTTAGCTTGAGCAATTCCGAAATTTTGTTTATAAGCTTGAACATAAGCTGATGAATAAATATTAAACGCTAATAATGATGTATTATTATCACCATTTGTAAGCGCTAAGTTTTGATCAAACATTTGAAATGAACGTGAAATTATTAAAAATAAAACAACTGTTATAGCAGGCATTATTGATGGTAAAACTACACTAAAAAAATGTCTAAATACTCCTGAGCCTTCAATTTTAGCTGCTTCTGATAAGCTTTTATTAATATTTTGTAATGCTGCAATATATATAATCATTACATAACCTGCCATTTGTCATGTAAAAACAATCGCCATTGCAACCATAGCTTCTCATCTATTACCAAATCTTAATGAGTGTCCAAAAATTTGGTTTAAAACATTATCAAATATAATTTGTCATAAATAACCTAAGATTAAACCACCAACCATATTTGGAAGAAAAAATATCCCTCTAAAAATATTTTTAGCATATATTTTTTTACTTAGAGCATAAGCAAATGTAAAACCAAATAAATTAACAAATATTAAACAAAGAAAACTAAATGCTGCTGTATATCATATTGAATCGATGAATTGTGGATCTGTTACAGCAATTTTATAATTATTAAATCCAATTCATTTTCCTTCAAAAATTAACTGTTCTTTAAATCAATTAGTAAAAGATAGTAAAAAACCTAAAGTAATTGGAACTATTAATACAATAGTAAAAATAATTAAAGCTGGCAAGACCATTATTAAAAAATATTTTTTACTGTACATTATCTTCCTTTATGAAAATTAACCCTTGTCAAGGTAAAAGAATATTTTCTTCATAAGAATTGTAATTGTTTAAAAATATTTGATATTTTTTTAAGTTTAAATCATATTTTTGCATATTTTCAGATCAGTTAATTACAAAAAGTAATGTTTGTTTACTTGTTTTTCTTTCATAAGCAAAAATATTTTCATTATTTTTTAATAAAAGTTTAAATTCACCAGATAAAATAGTTTCAGAAATTTTATTGTTTTTTCTTAAACCAATTATTTTTTTATATCAACTTAAAACTGAATTTGGATCATTTTCTTGTGACTTAACATTAATTGTTCGATAACTTTTATTATAAGGTAATCAAGATTTGTTATTTTCATTAAAACCACCTTTTTCATCTCAAGGGATTGGTGTTCTTGAATTATCTCTTGAATATAATGAAGTTATTTTCATAAAATCTTTATGTGAAATAATTTTTTCTTCTATTACGTCTTGCTGATAAGTTTTATGATCCATAACATCATTTATTTTTCTTATATCATTAGTATGATCTGAATTATCCATTCCAATCTCTTCTCCTTGATAGACAAAAGGCGTTCCTTTTAAACCATGCATACTAAGCGCTAATGCTTTAGCTTTTTGAGTGAAAAATTTATTTTGATCTGGAACTAATCTTGATGCTTGTCTAGGTTGATCATGATTGCTAAAATATAAAGTATTTCAACCATTTTTAACTCTATTTTGTCATTTTGCTAAAATATTTTTAAATTTTACAAAATCAAAACCTTTATAAATTTTTTGACCAACTTTCATTTCAAATTCGCTTTGAACATGTTCGAAATTAATAATTAAACTGTAATTTTTATTTTCTAACGTTGTATTAATGTCAGTTTCTTTAACTCCCATAGCACCAGATTCAGAAACAATCATTATTTCATCATTATCTTTTCATAATGAATTTCTAATTTGTTTAAATTTTTCAATTACAAATTTAGTATCATGTTTATACATTTTAGTTCTAACTAATAAATTTAATGGTTTACCAATTTCATCAAAAGCGTCAAATCTAAAACCATCAACACCTTTTTTTAATCAAAAATCTATGATATTAATAAATTCATTTACAACATCGGGATTATGTCAATTTAAACATGGTTGTTCTTTAGCAAATACATGTGCATAATAATATCCATTTTTAGCTTTAGTTCAAAACTCTCCACCAAAAAGTGATTTTCGATTGAATTTAAATTTTTTTGTAAAATAAAAATAATTAAAATATTTTTCTTCACCTTTTAATGCTTTTTGAAATCATGGATGTTGATCAGAGCAATGATTTAATGGAAAATCTCAAATAATCTTAATATTTTTTTCGTGCGCTTTTTTTACAAGTTCTTCAAAATCTTCCATAGTTCCAAACATTGGATCTATCTTTTTATAATCTGAAACATCATATCCATTATCCACCATAGGTGATTGAGCTATTGGATTGATCCAAATAGCATTAACACCTAAAGATTCGATATAATCTAATTTAGAAATAAGCCCTTGAATGTCGCCGTTTCCATCATTATCAGAATCTTTAAACGATCTTAAATAAACCTGATAAATTACTCCTGTTTTTCATCACAGGTTTTTATTTTCCAAATTAAACTCCTTTCTTTTTATTAAAAAAAATAATTTATGAGATTACTCTCAAATCAATTCTAAAAAAAAAAAAAAAAGCAAAATTTTTAAAAAAATTATCAAAAAAAAGCTAAAAAATCCACTATTTTTTAGCTATATATATTTTTTTAAAAAAATTTTGCGTTTTTTAAATATAATAAAAACAAAAATTTATTTTTTAAGGATAAAATGAATAAATATAAAATTGCAACAATAGATATTGGCGGTACTAATACACGCTTTGCTTTTTTTAATGAGGATAAATTAGTTAAAAAAATACGTTTTAAAACTGATGCCAATATTTATAGTAATACATTAGATGAAATTGTTAAAATTATTAATAAATATGAAATTGAAAGAATAGCACTTTGTATTCCGGGTCCTGCTGATTATAAAAATGGTATAGTTATTAATTCACCAAATTTACAAGGATGACATAATGTTAATGTTAAAAAATATATTACTAAAAATACAAAGATAAAAAAAATTGTTTTTGAAAATGATGCAAATGCTATGGCTTTAGGTAATCACTATTTTTATAAAAATGATAAAGTTAAAAATTCGGTAAGTCAATTTTTTACAATTTCTACAGGATTTGGTGCTGGAATTATTATTAATAATAAAATTTTTACTGGTGCTAATGGTTATGCTCAAGAAATAGCATATTTACCATCATCAAAATACAAAACTAAAAAATTACATTTAAATTCTTTTGCTGCTGAACATCTTGTTTCAGGTACAGGTATACAATTAAGAGCTAAGAATAAAAAAATAGTTTTTAATACAAAAGAAATATTCGAAAATTATAACAGTGATTTAAATTGTAAAAAAATTATTGATGAAGCTATAGATACATTAGCTAGAACCATTGCAATGTCCATGGCATTTACAAATCCTAATTTGATTGTTTTTGGAGGGAGTGTAGCTTTAAATAATTGATGATATGTTGAAAAAGCTATCGAATTAGCAAAAACTCTTGTCGATCCAACTCATTTAATAAATATCGAATTTAAACAAGACCAAATGGGTGATGATAGTGCTTTAATAGGATTAAAATATTTGATAAATTAATTATTTAAAAAAACTTGTTTCTTTTTTGTTGTTAGAAACAAGTTTTTTTAAATAATTAAAGAATTTGATTATTAAATTTTATATAAAAAAACTTGCTTTCGATTAATTAAGCAAGTTGTAACAAAGTTAATAAGCTCTTTTGTATTTTTCCCTAAATAAGATTAAAAAGTTCTAAAAAATTAAAAGGACATTTATATGTTAAAATGAAATGGTGGCTCCGACAGGAATCGAACCAGTGACACACGGAGCTTCAATCCGTTGCTCTACCTACTGAGCTACAGAGCCATGGCGGTCCAGACGGGGATCGAACCCGCGATCTTCTCCGTGACAGGGAGACGTATTAACCACTTTACCACTGGACCTTGGTTGCGAAGGTAGGAATTGAACCTACAACCTTCGGGTTATGAGCCCGACGAGCTACCATTGCTCTACTTCGCTATATTATTAAAATCACTTTAAAGTATCTACCTTTTTAGTGATAATGGCGGGCAATGAGGGATTTGAACCCCCGCGGGCGGTGAAGCCCCTGCTAGTTTTCAAGACTAGTCCCTTCAGCCTCTTGGGTAATTGCCCATGGTGGACCCAACTGGACTCGAACCAGTGACCGACCGGTTATGAGCCGGTTGCTCTAACCAACTGAGCTATAGGTCCACTTTTGATAAATTTTTTATATGGTGGCTCCAAAGAGATTCGAACTCTTGACCTTCCGGGTATGAACCGGATGCTCTAACCAACTGAGCTACAGAGCCATGGTGGAGAGGAAGGGAGTCGAACCCTCTACCTCCTGCGTGCAAGGCAGGCGCTCTAGCCAGGTGAGCTACCCCCCCGAAATGGTGAAGAAGACAGGATTTGAACCTGCGACCACTACGTCCCAAACGTAGCGCTCTGCCAAGCTGAGCTACTTCTCCACTTAAGTTTAATTTTACATTACAAATTAATTTATTTTAAATTTGCAATTAACATTATACATTTTTTTTCAAAAATAAAAAATATTTTTTTAAAAAAATAAATTAATTTTTATATATGAGAATAACTCAAACTTTTAGCTTTAAAATTATATACTAAAATAAATAAAAAAAAACTTTTTAATTAAAAAAATTAAAAAGCCGTTTTATTTCTTATTTTTTTATTTATTAAATAAGTTATATTTTTATATATTTCCGCAAATATAAATGGAATTATTCCTATAGCGAATGGAAAAATTATAATTCATGGTATTGAATAATATTTTTTTATATAAATATCCATATCAAAAATTTTAGAAAATACTGGCGAATAACTTGCAGTACCTATAAAAAATAAACTAATTAAAAATGATAAAAGTGCCCATTTTTGTTTTTTGAATGGTAAGCTAAAAAATGAAAATTTATCTTTAATAATAAATGAATTTAAACTTAAAATTATTCCTGAACATACAAATAAATTTAAAGAAGATAAATATCTTGCTTCTTCAATGTTTTTTAAGCCATTTTTAATTATAGAGATATTATAATTATCAAAATATGCAGCAGCAGTTAAATAATAAACCATCAATGAAAGAAAAACTCCAATTATTGATAATAAAACAATTTTTATTATCATTTCAGAGGTTAAAATTGATTTTTTTAAACTGCTTGGCTTATCTTTCATTAAATCATGGTTAGGACGATTCAAACCCAAAACAACACCAGGAAACGTCTCAGCTACAACGTTGATTCATAATATTTGTAATGCAGATAATGGATTGGTATTGAATACTAAAATCCCGAAAATTGTAATTAATAAAGCTGAAAGATTTGTAGTTAATAAAAAAATTATTAATTTTCTTATGCTATATAAAATCCCTCTTCCTTCTTTAATACCAGTGATTATAGTGCTAAAATTATCATCAATCAAAACTAAATCAGCTGCATTTTTAGAAACGTCAGTTCCTGTTATTCCCATCGCACAACCAATATCTGAAGCTTTTAAAGCGGGTGCATCATTCACACCATCACCTGTCATTGCAACTATTTTTGATTTTTTCTGTCAAGCTTTTACAATTCTAATTTTATGCTCAGGTTTAGTTCTAGCAAAAACGGCAATGTTTTCAATTTTATTTCCAAGCTCTTCATCACTCATTTCATCTAATTCATTACCAACTACAACTAAAGTGCTTTGATTATTGATGATATTCAATTCTTTAGCTATGGCTTTAGCAGTTTTAGGATTATCTCCTGTTATCATTTGAGTTTGAATGTTAGCTTGTTGCGCTTTGATAATTGATTCTTTAACATTTTCACGGGGTGGATCATTCATCGCTAATAATCCAATAAATGTTAAATTCTTTTCAATTAATGCAACATTTTTTAAATTAGGCATTTTATTTCATTCTTTAAATGCAAAAGCTATTACCCTTAATGCATTATTTGCAAATTGATCATTTTTTTGATCATAAACATTTTTATAATTATTAATTTTCTTAAAAAGAACATCAGGAGCACCTTTTGTAATCGAAAAAATTTTATTATCTTTTTTAATAAAAATAGTCATTAATTTTCTTTCAGATTCAAAGGGAATTTCTCCTAAAATTTCAATTTCGCTTAAAAGCTGATTTTTATTAGTGCCTTTTTGATAACAATATTCAACAATTGCTATTTCAGTGGGATTTCCAACATAATTAATTTTATTAGTCTTTGGTTCTTTAAAATAAGTAGCATTAGTAGCTAGAGTTGCGAATTCAAGAAATAATCTATGATTAAAAAAGTCATCTACATATTCTTTTTGAACAGTCATTTTATTTTGTGTTAAAGTTCCTGTTTTATCACTACAAACAACAGAAACAGACCCTAATGTTTCAGCAGCGGAAATTCTTTTAATTAAAGCATTTTTTTTAGCTAATTTTGATGAGCTTATTGAAAGTATCATGGTAATTATCGGAACTAGTCCTTCAGGAATAGAACCAATTGCTAATGTAACCCCAATTATAATACCTTTAGATCAAAAACTTCAATTACCATTTTTAACTAAATAAATATAAATAAAAAAAGTTAAAATACATAAAATAATTGAAAAATAAGCAATTTTTTTGCTAAAATTAGCAATTTTTCTTTGTAAAGGAGTTGAACCTTTTTTTTCATTATTTATCAAATTAGCTATTTGACCAATTCTAGTTTCCATTCCAATTTCACTCGAAATAACTTTTGCTCTTCCTTTTGTTACAAGTGTTCCTGCAAAAACTCTTTTGGCATCATCATTAAAATCTAAAACTCCATTAGGATTAATTTTGCTAATTGCTTCTGATTCTCCTGTTAAAATAGCTTCATTAACTTCTAAGTTAAATGAATTTATTATTATCCCTCCAGCTGGAACTTTATCTCCAGTTTCAATTAGAAAAATATCGCCAATAGTTACTTGCTCAACTGAAATTAAAATCTCTTTTCCATCTCGAATAACTCTAGCATTTTCATCGCTTAGTTTTTTCAAAGCTTCAAACGATTTTTCAGCTTTATTTTCTTGAACAAAACCGAAAATTGCGTTTAAAACAACAATAAATAAAATTATAAAAGGTTCACAAAAAGCAATAATAATTGCAGTTTTATTGTCGAATCTGTTATTAACATATTCAAAAATAGCAATTGATAAAGCTAAAAAAGAACTTATTATTAATAATATAATTAATGGTTCAATAAATTGTTTTAAAAATTTTACAATTAATAATTCTTTTTTCTTGTTTTTTAGTTTGTTATAACCGTATTTTTGTTGATTTTGTTTAACTTTTTCCTCTGTTAAACCTTTAATTAAATCAACTTCATTAAGATCATTTTTTTTTAATGGCATTTTATTTTTCTTTTCTTTCAATTGCTTTTTCTAAAAATGTATTAAATAAATTGTGTGGTTCTAAAGGTCTTGCATGAAATTCAGGGTGAAATTGCACTCCAATATAAAAATCTTTAGTAGGATCTTCGCAGATTTCAATTAAATTATTTTTTTCTGATCTTCCAGAAAAAATAAATTCATCATCTTCAAGTTGTTTAACAAATTTTTCTTGAACTTCATAACGGTGTCTATGTCTTTCGATGATTGTATTAGAATTATAAATTTTACTAATTAAACTATTTTCTTTTAAATTAATTTTTGAAGCACCTAATCTTAAAGTTCCTCCAATATTATCTTTGTTTTTACCTAAAATTAAATCTAAGACATACACTTCATTTTCTTCATCAACTGAAAATTCTCTAGAAGTTGCATTTTTTATCCCTTTTTCTCTCGCTTGTGCTATTGTCATAGCTTGCATACCAAGACAAATTCCTAATGTAGGAATGTTTTTAATTCTTGAATATTTAGCAGCACTTATTTTTCCTTCAAATCCTCTGATACCAAAACCAGGCATAATAACTATTGCATCGCTATCTTTTAATAATTCATCAGCATTTTCATCATTAATATTTTCAGAATTTATAAATTCTAAAATTAATTTTTGATTTTTATAAACTGCTGATATTTTTAAAGCTTCAATAATTGATTTATACGCATCTTCAAAGCCTGAATATTTTGCAATCATTTTAATTTTAAGTTCACTCTCTGGCTTTTGCTCGATTTTATTTACAAAATCTTTTCATTTATCAAGTGCTTTATTTTTATTAATTGGTAATTCAAAATATTTTAAAATAATTTGATCAGCTTTATTTTCTTCTAATAATAAAGGTGATTTATAAACATTATCAAGATCATAAACAGATAATACATTTTCTTTATTTAAAAAAGATATTTTAGCTATTTTATCAATTATTTTTTGATCAACAGCGAAATCTGATCTTAAAAAAATCATATTAGCTTTAATACCCATAGATCTTAAAGTGCTAATTGAATATTGTGATGGTTTTGTTTTAAATTCTTTAGAAGTTTTTAAGTATGGTACATAAGTTACATGAATAAAAAATGTTTTTTTACTATTTAATTGATTTGATAAATCCGAAATTGCATAAATAAAAGGATTTGATTCAATATCTCCAACGGTTCCTCCGATTTCTACAATGATAAAATCTTTTTTATATTTTTTTTCAATATTTTTAATTACACTAATAATTTCATCAGTTACATGTGGGATATATTGAACAGTTTTACCATTATATTTTCCATTTCTTTCTTTTGTAAAAATGTTGTTAAAAATTTTTCCACTTGTATAATTTGATTCTTTAAAAAAGTTTTCATTAATAAATCTTTCATAGTGACCTAAATCTAAATCAGTTTCGCCACCATCTTCAGTAACAAAAACTTCTCCATGTTCATATGGCGACATTACACCTGGATCGATATTTAAATAAGGATCTAATTTTAAAACAAAAATGCTATATCCTCTTGATTTTAAAAGCAATCCTAATGATGCAGCTGATACTCCTTTACCAAGTCCTGAAATCACTCCTCCAGTTATAAAAATATATTTCGACATAAAACTCCTAATTCATTGTTTTTTAAAAATTAAAAAATATTTAATATTTAAATATTAATTTTTAATTATACTATAAATAACTTTATAAATTTTTTTTTATTATTATTTAATTTATTAAGTTTTAAAAAAATAAAAATTGTTTATAATAAGGGCATGATTGATTTTTTAGGAAAAAGAATACAAAAAGCAATTGACAAGGCGTCTAAGAAAAATTTATTAAAAGAAGAAGATATTTTAGAAATTACAAGAGATATTAAAATCGCATTACTTGAAGCCGACGTTAATATTGCTATTGTTAAAGAATTTATAAAAGAAATTAAACAAAAAGCAATTGGTTCAGAAATTATTGGAAAACTAAATCCTGGACAACAAATTGTAAAAATTGTAAATCAAGAATTAGTTACAATTTTAGGAGGAAAAGTAAAAGAATTAAAAATTACAAAACCTCTTACATCAATTTTAATGACTGGTTTACAAGGAAGCGGTAAAACAACTTCCACTGCTAAATTAGCGCATTATTTATTAAAGAAAAAATTTATATCAAAACCTTTATTAATTGCAGCTGATATTTATAGACCTGCCGCAATTGAACAATTAATTGTTTTAGGTAAACAAATAAATATTGATGTTTATTATGAAAAAGATAATCAAAGTGCTGAAAAAATTGTTGAAAATGGAATGAAAAAAGCAAAAGATGAAAACTACGATTTAGTAATAATTGATACAGCAGGTAGATTATCAATTGATGAAAAGTTAATGAATGAATTAGTTAATATCAAAACTATAGCTAAGCCAAATGAAATTATTTTTGTAACCGATTCATTAGCTGGACAAGATATTATTAATGTAGCTACTACATTTAATAATTATTTAAAACTTACTTCTTCAATAATAACAAAATTAGATTCAGATGCAAAAGGTGGAGCAGCCTTTTCAATAACAAAATTATTAAACGTGCCAATCGCGTTTATTGGTACAGGAGAAAAAATATCTAATTTTGATCTATTTTATCCTGATAGAATGGCTGATCGGATTTTGGGAATGGGTGATGTTTTAAGTATTATTGAAAAAGCTGAAGAAGTAATTGATAAAGATAAAGCTCAAAAATTAGGTAAAAGATTTTTATCAGGGAATTTTAATTTAGATGATTTGTTAGCTTCATTGCAACAAATGAAAAAAATGGGGAAATTTTCAAAATTAATCAAACTTATTCCTGGACTTCCAAAAAACATTGATTTTGATAAAATGACAAAAGTTGATGAAAAAATTAGATTATATGAAATATTAATTTCATCAATGACAATGGAAGAGAGAAAAAATCCTAAACTTTTAAAAAATTCATCAAGAAAAAATCGAATTATTAAAGGTTCTGGAAGAACTAATCAAGAATATAATCAAATGATTAGTGAATTTGAAAATTTTGTAAAGAAAATGAAAGATATGGGTAAAAATCAAGGTTCATCTCTTGCAAATATTTTAGGACAACTTAAGTAAAGGGAATAAAATATATCATGAATGATTTAACATGAAAATTAAGTTTGCCACTTTCGATACTTTTAGCATTAGCTGGTTTGGCCTTATTCATTTTTTCAACTAAAGGACTTTCCAACACTTTAAAACAAGCAGGTGATGCAAAATTAAAAAAAATAATGAATTTCATTAGTAAAAATAATTTTGTGGCAATGTTGATTGGTGTCGCTATTACAACGATGATTCAATCTTCTGATGGCGCGGTTGCCTTAATTATGGGATTATTAGCTGCAAGCTTAATTAATTTAAGAACAGCTGTAGCCTTTTTATTAGGAGCAAATATCGGAACTGCAACAACATCATTGATTGTTGCTTTTGAATCTAAATTTAGTTTTACAGAATATTTCATTTTCTTAGTATTTATAGGTGTATTTGGAATGCTTTTAACTAAGAAAATGAAATGACAAAATTTATTTACGCTTTTATTTTCAATAGGTTTAATCTTCTTTTCATTAAAACTTTTATCAGCGCAATCAAAAATTTTAATTAAACAAGATTTTTTCAAAGCAATTGTAAACGTAATGGCTAAAAACGCTTGAACAAGTTTTTTAATTTCATTTTTTTTTACTTCTATTTTACAATCTTCAAGCGCTACAGTTTCTTTATATCAAGTTATGTATGAAGCAGCTAGCGTTCCTAATAATGCACAAGTGATAAAAATGACACTTTCTTCAGCTTTAGGACTTGTATTTGGAGCTAATGTAGGAACAACAGTAACTGGATTAATAGTTTCATTTTCCACAAATAATAATAATTCCAAAAAAATTGCTATTATTTGAGGTATAACAAATCTAAGTGTTTCAATTTTATTATTATTTTTCTTATCACCATTAACTTTATATGCTGATTTTATTAAATTAATAGTACCAAATTCACCAAGATTTCAATTATCAATTGGACATTTATTTTTTAACTTTATATTAGTTGGAATATATATTTGATTAATTAAGTATCTTGTAATGTTTGTTAATTTCATTGTTAAAGATAAAAAGAAAAAAAGCAAAGATGAATTTCAAATTCATTTACCAAATGAATTGATTGATGTAAATCCAACTCTTGCACTTGGTAGTGCAAAAAAAGCACTTCAAACTCAAACTATAATATTAAAAGAAGGAATAAATATTATTTCTAATTTAATTAAAAAAGGTGATAAAAAACCTTTAAATCGTTTTAATAAATTAGAAAGATTTATTGATAAAACAAGAAGTGAAATATATGAATATCTTATTAAGATCAATTCTAAAAAATTAAATAAAGATGATAGTGAATTATATTTATCATTAATTCTATCAGCACGTTCTATTGAAAAGGTTATCAAATTAGGTTCTTCCATAAATAATGAACTGCTTAAAATTTTCAATCATAAACAACAAAATTATTTCGATTTATCAGCTGAAGAATTGAATGAAATTCAAGAATTAATTTCATTATTAAGATTAATTATAGATAAAACAATTAGTCAATTAGCTAATTTTAATATAAAAGAATATAAAACAATTGTTAAACTAACAAATAATGTTGATGCTTTATCTCATGAGTTTTTAAAATTAAATATTTTAAGATTAACTAACTTACCTAATACAACTAATCGAATCGAAACAGGTTTTGAATTTGATTTTGTTATTAGATCATTAGAAAGAATAAGTCATCACTTATTAAGAATAAATAATTATCATTCTAATTCTAAAAAAGAAATAAAAAGTTTAACAAAAAAAGAAAATAAAGAATTTATCGAAATACATCAAAGTTAAATTGATAAAAAAGCAGTTTACTTAAAAAATAAATTGCTTTTTTTATTATGCAAAAAATAACTTATATAAAAGTTCTATAAGTTTAAAAAATAAATTAAATT
Organism: Mycoplasma collis ATCC 35278; assembly: GCF_000701825.1. Taxonomy (GTDB): domain Bacteria; phylum Bacillota_I; class Bacilli_A; order Mycoplasmatales; family Metamycoplasmataceae; genus Mesomycoplasma_A; species Mesomycoplasma_A collis. Next base: position 4,794 of record NZ_JNJY01000010.1, on the reverse strand, counting down.
AATTATTAAAATAATGATAGGCACATTTAAAACAAATAATTTTTTCATAAATTAAATAATAAAAAAACTAACAAAAAGCTTTATTTTGTTAGTAATAGTTATATTGTAAAATGTTATTTAAAATTATTAATTGCATTTATTCTTGTACTTTAGGAATTTTTTATAAAATTAAAGTAAAAAACCACCTTGATAAGTATTTTTAATTACATTTTTAAAAATTCTTTCAGTTTTCATATCAAAATAAATCCTTTAACATATATCATTAAAAAATTATAAATGAATAATGATTAAAACTTTTTCCAAAACAACTAAAACATTTTGTTTATTAGATTATTAGTTTTATTTATTTTTAAAAAAATCCTCGCATTAATTTAAAAAGTTTTCAAACTAAGTAAATTAAATAAAAAAAAATAAAACTGTTTAATTATAGTTTTATTTTTTTAATATAAAAACTTTATTAATTTATAGATTTAAAACGTAGTTTTATAGCTTCATTATAAATTATTTTGCTTTCAAAATTATATTCTGGAAAATTAGTTTTTAAAGCTAAATAAACGTCAAGAAATTTTTCGTTATTGATTGTAATAATTTCAGTTTTTAACATTTCATAAACAAAATTATCTCTTACCACTCTATAGTTAGCGACTGAATTTTTTATTAAAAATATTGCTTTATTTCACTCTTTTTCTAAATTTGAATTTTTAAGAATATAATCTCATTTTTCATTTGAATTTTTTTTATTTAATTCATTTATAAATGAATTAATATCTTTTTTTAATCCATATTTTTCATTAAAAATTTCATTATTATTTAAAGATAAATTTTCAAAATTTTCTTTTAATAAAGCAACAATATTATGTTTAGGATTGTTTAAATTATATAATGCTAACGGTGTTGTAATATTTGTATGTCTTGATTCGGGATCTTGTTTATCAAAATCTTCAGGTTTCATTCAAAAAGAAATTAAATATTGTATCATTCCGAAAATAGAGTTAGGATTTGATTTAGGTTCGAAATATGTTGTTAAATCATCTTTTAATTTTATAAAATATAATTTTACTTTTGTTTTATCATAAGATAATAAACTTTCATCAATTGTTATATATTTAGATAATTTTTCAAGAATAGAATCTTGACTTGTATCAATTCAGTTTGAATTTATTCCAAAACCTTTATTTGCATCTCATATACTATGAAAAATTTCAGGAAATTCTTTATCAAAATCAATGGATGATTTATTTTTTCCTTCGACACTAACTTTTATTATTGAATCAAAATATTTTGCTGCTTTTGATGGATCGTTTCTTAATTCTAGAATAAAATTATTATTGATTAAATTAGTTAAACTAATAATTTTTTCATTTGAGCTTTTTTGATTTGATATAAATCTAAGTTTAATATTTAAAGTACCTTTATGTTCGTCTTGATTAGTAAATTCACTTATTTCAAATTTGATGTTATATTTCAAAATATCAGGAATTAATTCAGCAATATTAGTTAATTCAATTAAATTTAAAATGCTATTTTGCTTTAAAGTTATAATTGATTGCAATTTCTTTTTAATCCCATAAGCTCATCATTTTTTATTTAGTTTTAAATTAGTTAATTTATTTATTAATTCATTTAAATTATCTTGATCTGCTTCAATTAAATTTAAATCTAAATTAACTTCTTTTTTAGTGTCAAGCGTTGATTCTGAATTATTTCCAAAAATAATGCTTTCTAAAATAATTTTTTGATTTAAAAGTGAATTTTGTATTTTAGATTTTCATTTTTTTGTTTGCTTATCAAAAAATAAAACACTTTCAAATAGATTAGAATTATTTTGATCTTTTAATTTAAATTTAATAAAATTAACACTATCTTCATATTTATATAAAGTTCTTTCCGGATCATTAAATTCAATAGTTAATATTTTTTCATTTTTATTAAATAATATATTGGATATAGTTATTTTTTCAGGAACTAAAATGAATTCATTTTTTATAGTTAAATCTTTTTTAAATAACTGAATATTTTCATTTGCAATTACTTTATTTAGAAAGTATTTTCCTTGTTTTGGTGGATTATTAATTTCAGCAATTCATTTATTTTCGCTATTTTTATTAGCTATTAATTCATATTTTGGCCCAAAACTTGTGTTAATTAATAATTTAATAGAATTAGCTGTTATAGTTTGATTATTATTTTCAATATCAATAATTTCTGGTTCGATTGTGTAAATTAATTTATTATTTTCGTATTTTATTTCACTTTGATAAGTAGAGTTTTTAATAGAAAAATCTAAAAAATATTCATTATTACCTTCAGGTAATAAATTTATAATATTATTTTCATAAAAATCATTAATTGCTTCTTTAGATTTTTCGTTATCTTTATAATTAAGAATATTAAAACGATCATAAATTATTTTTAAATCTATTATCTTAAATTTATCATTAAAATTTCAACTTTCTATTTCATCTATTTTATCTTCATCAAAATAATTTTTTATATCCATTATTTCTTCATCAGTTAATTCGTTTACAAATGTTTCACCTAGTGTTCCACAATCCTCATCTCCACTATTACATGGATTTCCATCACTATTTATACCTTTTATAAAGTATTGAGAAGCTCTAAAAATATTTTTATTTTTGATTTCTTTTTTATATTCATCCTCAATTCCACTTGTATCATATACTAAAGAAATTACATGATTTTTATTCGTTTTTAAATCTTTTAAAGTTAAAAGTAAAACTGCACCATTTTCAAGATCTTCATTTTCATCATTTAAATTTAATTCCGAAAAATCAAAATTAGAGTTTTGTGATTTTAATTCAATTTCAAAATTAATTATATCTTTAATTTTTTTACCATTTTTGTCAATTGGATTTACTACTCTTAAATTATAATTAAGTATTAAATTTTTAAAATTATGAGTTAAATTAATTTTTGTATCAATTTGCGAATTATCGTTTATCTCTTTTGTTTCACTTTCATTTACTTTGTAATTCAAAATTTTATAATTTGCTGTTTTATTTAAATTATTTAAATAAAAAATAGCTGAATTAGTTTCATTATTATATTCATTAGTTTTAAATTCTAAAGCTTTTTCATTTCCAATTTTATTTTGTTGTTTATCTATTTCAATTAAATTTAAATAAAAAGTATTTTCTTTGTCAGGGAATGCTAATTTAGTAATATCTTTTTTATAAAAAACTTCTATTATAGCTGAATCAAAACTAACATTTTTTCATTTAATTTTTTCTATTTCAATTTCATCTTTAAATTCAGGGATATTTATTAATTTGTCATTTAAATTGTTTAATGTTATTTCTGAAATAAAAGAATTTATATTTTGAATTTCATAATCAGTATTTTTCTTTAAAAAAATAAAACTAAAATATAATTTTTTATCTTTTATTTTTCCTGGCAAATTAATATAGCAATCATCATTATTATTACAATTTGAATTTTTTTTATTTTTTAATTTTAGTGAAAAATTATTTTGAAATAGTTTTTCATCAAGATCAAAAAATACTCCAGTTATTAAATTATTTTGATTAGTTTCATATTTAGAAAAATTTAATTCCTTAACCACTAATAATTTTTCTTGTATTCTAATTAAAAAAGTTTTTTCATTTTCAGCTAAATTAGAAATTTCAATTTTTAATTGTTGACCATTAGATGTAATTTCTTTAATTTCATATTCAGTATTTTTTTCTAAATTATTAAAATCAAAATATAATTTATTATCTTTAATTTCACTATTTATATTAATGTTTGAATTAGTCTCTTTATTTAATAATTTTAATGAAAAAGTATTTTGTAATAGTTTTTCATCTACTTCAAAAAATATTCCAGTTTTTATATTTTCAGATGAATTTTCATAACTAGAGAATTTCAAATTTATAATTTCATTTAGATTATCATCTTTTTTTTCTGTTTTTTTTGTTAATAAAACAACTGTTGTTGATACAACTACAACAGTTGTTATTGAAACACTCGATAATAATATCATTGCCTTTTTATTTTTAAATAAATTTTTAATCATTTTAAAATTTTACTACATGTAACAAAAATTCAATATATAAAAATTAAAATTAATTCATTTTTTAAATAAAGATTTGAATTTACTGATTATTTATCTAACGTTTTAAAATATCTAGTTAATATACCTTAAATAAAAATATATAAACTAATTTAAAAAAAGTTAAATTTATTAAATAATTTTTAAAATTTGATTTTTTAATTTTAGAATTTTTCCTTTTACAATATTAATTTCTAAAAATATTTTATTTAATTCATTATCACATAAATTTTCTTCTAATAATTCAAGGTTTAGAATATCATTTACAGTAATATTTTTTTGCACTGATCCAGTAGATAATGTATATATTTTTTTTTCATTTTTTTCTATACTTTTCTTAATGAGTAAAAAATTTTCTGATGTTAAAGATAAAGTTCTTTGATTGGAAACTCAATATTTTTCATAAATAATTTTTGCAGTTCCTAACACCCCAGAAAGCCCTGTTATAACATCTCCTAAATTTAGTAAATTATTTTTAGTAAAATTAGTTTTATCAATATTGTTATCATCATTTTTACGTATGTTTGATATTTTGAATATTTTATAAATTCCATCATCAATTTTATCGCTATTTTTATAAGAAAAACCACTATTAATTTTACTAATTATATCTTTGATTCTCTTTTTACTAAAAGTTCTATAATCAAACAATTTATAAATATTATTTTCCATTAATTCTAAATTATTTTTAATTCTTTCTAGTGGATCAATAATATCTATTA